>PMYF01000543.1:0-2803 GCA_003171295.1 Acidobacteriota bacterium
CCCAGCAGTTGGGTCAGGAGCCGGTCGGTGTGTACATCGCGTTTGCCGCGCTCGCCGCGCTCCAAGTCATATTCCAGGTTGGAATAGCCCGCGGCGGTCTCGGCCAAGTGGTCAAGCACTTCCCGCGCCAGCGGCGCGCGTCCCAGGTTGGTGTGGAGAATCACCCCCGTGGCGTTGATGACCGGCTGCAGGGAGAACCCGGCGGCCGTTTCGGCTTCCGCCAGGATTTCCTTCTCCAGCCCCTCGACCGAGATGGCGGCCGGGTCACCGCTCGCGATCCTTTCACGCAGGTTCTGGAGGACTTTGCGTGTGGCCTCCACCACCAGCCGGTGGCCTATGCGTTCGGCGAGCGCGCGCAGGCCAGGGCGATTCAACAGTTCCTCCACCGCCGGGATCTGGCGGAGCAAGCTGCTGATCTCCTGCCCGGAATTATTCCCATCCATAGACGCTTCCGGTCCTTGGTTCCCGAGGCAATAGGCACGCCATCATGCGGCTGACCGCCAGGCTCGCCGCGGCACCTGGAAATGTTCTCCGATTCACTTTACCATTCTATCATTTGCCTGCCGGTGCGGACCCCCGCCGCTCCGGATCATTCTGTCCAAGGTCAAGATATTCAACATCAGTTGGCGGATTGGATGGTAGTTGTCCTGGCGGCCGACGTGCGGCTGCAAGGTCATCCGGCGGTCGGCAAAAAGCATGTACCCGGCGGGGTAACCGCGCTCTTTCTGCCAGAACTTCTGGTTGATAATCTGGTGGGCCATTCCGAAATACTCTGCCGCCCACTCGGCGCCGGTCCGCTCAAATACGTTCAACGTTGCCACCAGCGCTTCACTTTGGCACCACAGGCACTTCATGTATTCATACTCACCGGTGAAATGCAATTGTTGAGTGGTCCCCGGCGGGGTCTCCACCGGCCATTGATAAGAGGGGTGGTCCACATTGATCCACTGGGAGAGTCCTCCGTAGATATAGTCCCAACCTACGTTTAGATGGTGATGGATTCGCTCGGCGCAGGTTTTCCACAAGGCCTCGTCCTTGCGCCGGTTCGCTTCGTTCATGACCATCCACAGGGCCTCGACGCAGTGGCCGAAGCGCGACTTCTGGGCCTCCTCTTTTGGCCTCGTGAAGTCGTAATACAACATTTCCGTATTCAGGCCGATGTCGGGGTTGTAATGCCGATTCATGATCGCGTCCAGGGAGCGGTCCGCGATCGTGGCAATTTCCGGATCGTTCCCCCGCTCGAGCATCTGGGTCGCGATGTGGAGATTCAGAAACCACAACCCCTGGGGCCGCACGGCGCGCTGGCTGCTCCACAGATAAGGGAAATCCGCTCCCCGATACCGGTAAGCTGGGCTGTCGAAGTCCCGGAAGAGCTTCTTCAGGAGTGCGAAGGCGGCTTCACGGGACTGGTCGTCTCCGCTGGCCGTGGCGTATTCGTGGAGGCCTTCGGCGAGGTGGTACATTCCTTCCGTGTCGCCGCTGAAGGGCCTCAGCACTTTCCCTTCCCGCGACAACTCTTCCGCCCACCAGCCGTCTTTCTGCAGCGCGTACTTAAACACAAATTCCTTGGTCTTTCTCGCCACCTCCAGAAACTGGGGGTTCTTTCCAAAATTGTTATACAGAAAACTGTAAACCCAGATAGCGCGCCCCAGGAACCAGAGGTTCTTGCCGGTATTCAGGAGTGTGCCGTCGTAATCCAGACTGCACATGATGCCGCCATTTTCGTGGTCGATTCCATGCTGATCCCAGAAGGGGAGAATCACCTGAAAAAGCTGGTCGTAATACCATTGGCGCAGCTCCAGAAGGCTCCTGCCTGCCAACTGCACCTCGGAAGGTGATGCCGCATCCCGGCACGGTCCATTTACACTCTGAGCACTTATGGGCCTCGCGATCCCAAGCTGCACTGCCGCTGCTCCGGTCAATCCCAGAAACGCACGTCGTTTCACCTTTCCATACTCCTCTCTGCTTTTCTCAACCCAGCATCCATACCCTACCGGCCCGTCGATTTTTCCCCTCGCTTCTCTACCGTGCGAAGTTTGTCTGTGGCAGGTTCCTGCGAGTCCACCGTTGATGCGGTCCGGCACTGCGGAGAAGCAAAGCCGGACCAGAGATGTTCACGGCAGGACGCCGGCTAGCCCCCCTAGGGTTGGATATGCACAGCCGCGGCATGGTCCGCGGGAAGGGTCAAGCTAAAGACGGCCCGATTCTCCTTGTGCTCGACCGACACGGCATGGCCTGAGACCATGTCCTTTCCCTGCAACCGCGCCTGTCCAGACCAGGGTATTTCCGCGGTGACGTTCGTCTGGGCGTGCCCCCAATTCAGCACGTAAACGAGCCGCTCATCGTCGCGGCCCCGGGAATGCACCACGGCTTCCACCGGCCCTGCGTTGGGCGCAGTTGTAACCCGGATGGATGGTTTTACCCCGGCAGATTTGCAGATTGCCTGCAGCAAGGCCAAGGCACCGGGATCCTGATTTTCGAGCAGCGGGATGCCCAGCGAGAACGCCGTTAGGATAGTCTGCCCTTTGCCCGTGCGCCGCACGACCACGGCGGGCGTCCCGGTTTTTTCGAAGACGGCTACAACTTTGCCTTCGCTACCTTTCTCCAGTTGCAATTCTTCTCGAAACACGCGGCCCACCAAGTGGCTGGGCAGCGTAACACCGTTCAGCAGTCCAGCCGGGTCCGTGATGCGAACTTCATACGCATTGTGGCTGGCAACCAAGTCGTGACGCCGCGCTCCGAACACCTTTTCCATGCCCAGCCCGGGATTCACCTTATAACCCCGGTCGAGTTCGTTGATGAT
>PMYF01000543.1:2820-5980 GCA_003171295.1 Acidobacteriota bacterium
TTGATGCGCACCTGGTCTTTCCACAGCGCGCGGTAGATCCCGATCATATTGCGGGTTGTATAGGATCCCCAGTCGCCTTTCTGTGCCACGGCCTTCAGGTCGCCCACCACGTCGTAGACCACGGCCACCTGCGGAGCCAGCGGTTTACTATCCAGGAAAAGGTCCGGGTCTGAATTCAGCGCTCGGGCGGCGTCCCCGGCGGCCACGGCGCGGGGTGTGATGCTGCCGTCGGAGGCTGCGAGCCCGCGTCCGAAACCCTGCCACTCATCCATGTGGGGACGCCACTGCCAGAAGTATATCGCCTTGGCGTCATGCGCCGCCATTTGCCAGGCCAGCATATGAATCCGGTTGTAGTCGAAAATGGCCCCCGGCTCGTCGCCGTAGCGCGTGAACCCGGTCTGGGGACCCGTCTGCACCTCCGGAATCACGAAGGGCTTGCCGCCGGTCGCGTCGTGGGCCGAGGTCAGCTCCAGGCTGGTCGTCCAGGGCGTGTCCCACAGGGCCTTCTCTTTGGCGAGCTGTTGCGGATTGTCTTCGGCGCCACGCGCAGGAATATCGGGATAATAGGACAGTCCATATTCGTCGACGAATTTCGACATCGTCCAGTCATCCTGTCGATAAATGCTCACCCCCCCGCTGACCACGGTACTGCCCACGTCATGGGTCCGGGTGGGATGCACCGGGTCGATGGATTTCACCAGTTCGTTCAGATGTTGCAGGATGTGGCCGGTGGCGTACCAGTAGAACAGCGGGCGATCAAATGCCGCGTACTCCTGGTTCAGCAGCGGGTCGTTCCATTGAAGGTACCAGGCGGCAGGGCTTCCATACTTTTTCAATCCCCATTCCTCGAACCAACGGTCGAAGTGCGGATCGCCACCTCCCCCTCGCCGTTCACCTGCGGATAAGGAGAAGCCCTCCATGTGTGGTTCGTCCCAGATGTTATAGGCAATCACGGAGGGGGAATCCTTAAAGTGTTGGACGGTGATGATGGAGTAGTCGTCGATCAGACGCATGACTTCCGGGTTGGCATAGGAGAGCCTCGCCTCGCGACCCTCGCCGTCGATGATCGGCGAGAACCGATCCGGCCATTTTGCCTCAGCGTAGTCTGGAAGCAGCCCGCTCCAGAAAACCGTAGGCATAACGCGGAGGCCCAGGCGCTCAGCGGTCTTCAAAATGAGATCGGTCTTGGAGAAGTCCGGCTGGGGGTTTCCAGGTGTCAGCAGAAAGGAGGGGCAGATTTCGATCGTGTTGATGCCGGTCGCAGCGATGGTTTCCAGGTCGCGGATGATCTGTTCGTTGCTCGTCGAAGGAAGAAAAATATAAATAGTCCCTACTTCGTAGGGCCGCTGGCCGGCGAGGGCGCCAACCGCGGAAAACAAGAGTGATATCATGATGCCTGCAAAAAGTCGTTTCACACAGCCTCCATTTGGGAACCATCGGCCGCGCGATAAGAAATTGCGCATTGATGATCTTGGCTATTACAGATGGATATGAGATCACGAACTGCCCGGCTTCCCTGAACCACACGAAAGGGAATGTGATTCCGGGTGGAGAAAGGGGGCAGGTAACGGCCGCCGACATTTCAACATAGTCGGCTAGAGGCGTCAACTTTCCAATTGGCGCGCATTGTTTCGAAAGGAGTATAATTCTTCGGATTGACTTGGAGATGGGGTTTCCCGGTGACAGTTGAAGAGGAACTCAACAAGTTGGAAGACGATATCCGCCGCCTCAAGGTTGAATATGAGATCTATTTCAACGGCGCCTCTCCTCGTCCTCCGCACGATACCCTGTACCGGGTGGACAATCTCATCAAGCGTTATTCCGCCGACCAGTTCAAGCTGAATTTCAGCCAGCGCTACCGGTTCGCTACGCTCGTGCAGAAGTACGCGATAAACAGCCAGCTTTGGCGGCGCAAGCTTCAGGAAAAGGAAGAAGGCCGCAGCCTGACCGGCGCGCCAAAGCGCCCCGTGGAAGCGCCGGCGGGCGATGGCGTGGTGCGGGTGGTCTGCTCTGATCCGACGACGGAAGCCGGGAAGGTCGAGCAACTCCTGCACGCCATGCAGGATGCCAAGCGGCGAGCCGGAGATCGCACCGGCGGCCTCGATGCCGCCGCCTTCCAGAAATTCATCCAGGAAAAGACCCAACAGATCAAAGACAAGCTGGGCTGCAACAAGGTACAGTTCTCGGTCTCGGTCGAGGGAGGCAAGGTCAAGTTTAAGGCCACGAAGGCGGATTGAGGATTCGCACGGCGCTTCCCGGAGCTTTCCTTTCCGCTCCTGAATCATGATCATGTTGTGTTTCGAAGCCCTATGGCTTCCTCGGCGCCGGACCACCTTCTGGGGCGTGGCTTCCGGCGCGGCGGCCAGGGAATTTTCATCCTCTCAGTTTCAAAGGAGCCTGCATGCGTAAAATTTCTCGGGCGCTGATTAGCGTCAGCGACAAGACCGGTGTGGCCGAACTNNCTGAAAGTGCGCGACGTGGCGGATTTGACGGGGTTCCCGGAAATGCTCGATGGCCGCGTCAAGACCCTCCATCCCAAAGTCCACGGAGGCCTCCTGGCCATCCGCTCGAATGCTCAGCACCAAGCGCAAGTGCGGGAGCATGGCATCGAATACATCGACCTGGTCGTGGTGAACCTCTATCCCTTCGAAAAAACGGCGGCGAAGCCCGGCGCATCGCAGGAAGAATTGATCGAGAACATCGACATTGGCGGCCCCTCGATGATACGTTCGGCGGCGAAAAACTGCGAGGACGTCACGGTTCTCGTCGACGCTGCCGACTACCCGGCCGTCCTGGAGGAACTGCGGAAGAATGGCGGGAATGTTTCACGGGAGACGCGTGCCCGCCTGGCGCGCAAGGCCTTCGCGACCACGGCCGCCTATGACGGCGCCATTTCCACAACCTTGCAAAAATCTGCGGAGGGAGAGTTGCCCGAGNNCGGGCGGGGCCTGGCGGCCGCGCCACAGCTCCAAGGCAAGGAACTTTCCTTCAACAACCTGGTTGACCTGGAGGCCGCCTGGCGGCTGGTGCAGGAATTTGAGGAGCCCACTACTGTCATCGTCAAACACACGAACCCCTGCGGCGTGGCCACGGGAAAGACCCTCGCGGAAAGCTACCGGCGCGCCCTCGAGGTGGACCCGGTTTCAGCCTTTGGGTCGGT
>PMYF01000543.1:6014-6466 GCA_003171295.1 Acidobacteriota bacterium
CAGCTCAAGGTGGTGGGAGGCGGGTTACTGGTCCAAACGCCCGATGCATTGCCGGCGCAACCTTCCCTCTGGAAATGCGTCACGGAGCGCCAGCCGACCGCGGAAGAAAGTCAGGCCCTGGTCTTTGCCTGGCGAATCGTCAAACACGTCAAATCAAATGCCATCGTGTATGCGCGTGCCGGAGTCCTGGTGGGCGTGGGGGCGGGCCAGATGAGCCGCGTGGACTCCGTCAAGCTGGGAGCCGCCAAGGCACAGGAGCTGAAGCACCCCCTGCAGGGCACGGTGCTCGCCTCCGATGCCTTCTTCCCTTTTCCGGATGGAGTCGAGGCGGCGGCTCGCGTGGGCATCACGGCGATCGTCCAGCCCGGGGGCTCGGTGCGCGATAACGAAGTCATCGCCGCGGCTAACGCGCATCACCTGGCCATGGTCTTGACCGGAGTGCGGCACTTCTC
>PMYF01000543.1:6495-8445 GCA_003171295.1 Acidobacteriota bacterium
GTAATAGCCGTCGCGGGTCACAAGGTGGTACTTTACCACTTTGCCCTTCTCATTGACGATTCTCAGGGGATTCCCCTGGTCGTCCACCACCTCAATCTTAAGCTTGTGGAACTTGCCGTCTCTGGCGTTGTTGGTAGGAACAAATCCCAGGCTGTACTGCGTGCGGAGCTGCCCGGCGATTTGCTGGTAAATGCCCGGCAGCTCGCCTTCGAAGCGTGGGAAGTAAGCCTGACCGCCGGTGTATTTGGCAATCGTGTTCAGCGCGTTCTGGGCCTGCAAGGTGGTGATGTTGTCACCGCGGGGATTGCGTACCGCCATGAACTCCACAATGCTGACGGGGTAGATGGCCGTGTCGGAGGCCTTCACAATCTTCAGGCACTGATCGTAAGTGAGTTTGCTGAAGCTATCCATGCCGGTAACGACAGCCAGAATCGCTTTCCGGCCGTGTACCTCTTTCATGCGGTCCAAGACGAAGGCCAGGGCGTCATACAAGTTGTATTCGCTGAAGCCCGGGATGCGTAAGCTGTCCAGGGCCCCTCGAACTTCCCCGCGGTCCTGGGTGAAATCCGTGAGGATCTGAGGCTTCATGTCGAAGGAGACGACCGCAACCCAATCCTTGGGCTGAATCACTTGCAGAAACTGGTAGGAGTACTGGAGCCCCAGATAGAGGTAAGCCCAATAACGGTTGGCGAACTCAATCAACATGCAGATGGTCATGGGGGCTTCGCCGGTCCCGAAGTTCGTGACGGCCTGGGGCACGCCGTCGTCGGCAAGCTGGAAGTTTTTCTTCCCCAGATTCTGGATGGGGTTCCCATTGTTGTCCACCACCATCACGTCCACGTTGACCAGGTTTGTGGACGTCGAGAGTGTGTAAATCTCGTTGGGATTGATCTTCTCCGGTTTCTTTTCGGGTTGTACCGTAGCCGGCTGGGTCTTCTTGGGAACCAGAACCGTTTCCCCCACGTCCGGCTGGGGTCCCGTGGTGGGACGTGGCTCGGTCTGCGACTGCGGCTGGGACTGGGCAACCCCCCCCGCGGGGAAACTCGCTAAAGCCAGCACCGTGACGGTCCCCAGTGCAAGGATAAGCATAAGCAGCAGAACCGCTCTGTGGTTTTTCATGCAGCACACTCCGCGTTGCCCCGAACTTCAAGTTAGTATGATGCCACTCGAGCCCGGTTGGGTCAACCCAAGGCAACAGAAAAATCCGGTGGCCGCCCCCTCTGGCCCTCACCGTCCTCGACAGAGCGAGCAAAAAACTGCCTTCCTCCGCGGGTCTTGGAGAGTAATTTCTGGCTAGCCGGAATTTCTCACCACGCCAGGGAAGTGCGGGGTCAGGATACCGCCGCAGTTCCTGGTACAAAATCTTCCGGCGGCATTTCGGGATGAAAACTACATGGTATTTGCACTCCCACTTCGTATGGTTTAGGCTTTCTTGTTCGTCCATCGCGGATCTCCTTTTCGTGCGCTTTGGCGGCTCACGTTAAGGAGTTTCCGCGATGGACTCCGGTATTTGTCAAACTTCTACTGCCTCCCCGGCAGAGCCGGGGGGCCACCCAACGGACTAGTACGTTCGTACTATTGCCAAAGTACCGGCAGGCTCATAGAGTGGAGCTGGAAATCGCGAGCCGCGTCCGGAACTAGCTGATTTTGCTTGGCATCCGGGGCTTGCGGATTTTGCTTGACATTTAGGCCAGCTTGGTCAAAATCATAGTGCCGGAGGAGTGTAAGAAAGCATATTGACTTCCAATAGTTAATTGCTTAGGCTCTCACTCAGTAAGCTGTTGTTAAAAATAGCCTAATGAGGTGAGAGTCCATGAAAAACTTTTTACTGGCGTTCTTGTTGGCATTGTTGGTGGTATTGAGCAGCGCTTCGATCCGGCAGAGTGTGGTGGGAATCGGCGGCAGTCCGATGCCGATGCCCCCGAAACAGATGGTGGCTGTTGGTATCGG
>PMYF01000544.1 GCA_003171295.1 Acidobacteriota bacterium
CGCCGCCGCAGGCCGCCCAAATTCCCACCACCAGCAATAGGGTCGCAAACATCCAGCCCGCCGTGCGCCGCCGTGCCCTAGCCAAGCTCGCGAGCGTCGCCAGAGCCAGCAACCCGGCCCATAGCCAGGGCCCTCCGGCCGGAAGGCGGAAACTCGGGGGGATTCTTAATTGCGGAGTGGGTGGCGTCGCACTGCTTCCCGCCGAGGGGGTAATGGTAAACATGGCTGTCACAGCTGCCGAGCCGGTCAAATTGAGCGATGGGGGCGAAACTGTGCAGGACCCTCCGGGCATCGCGGTAACGCCGCAGGATAGGTTCATGGCTCCGGTGAACCCGCCCAGAGGAGTTATGGTGATCGTGGAAGTCCCGGATTCCCCTGGCGCCGAAATGTTGATGGTAGTTGGATTAGCCGAGATACTGAAGTCAGCGACGGTCACCGTGACGGCGGGCGAGGTCGAGCCCGCGTAGTTGCTGTCGCCAAGGTATTGCGCCGTGATGCTCGACGCACCCAGTGACAAAGGTGCATTGAGGACTGCCTGCCCCGAAGCGTAAGTACCGGTGGAAGCCGAGTAGGGAGTACCAGACACCGGAACCGTACCGAGAGGGGTGCTCCCGTTCAGGAACTGCACCATACCCGCGAGGGCGGCGCCGTTGCTCTGCGTGGTGAGGTTCGCAGTCAGCGTGACCGTCGTTCCCACGGCCGATGCCGGGGCGTTGAGCGTGCACGTGGTCTGTGCTTTGGTGACGCTAATCGTGTTCGTAGAAGAACTCTGGTTGTAGCTATTGTCGCCGGGGTAGGTGGCCGTAAAGTTCCAGGTCTGCGCAGGCAACTGTGCGAACCAATCCTCCGCGAAGCCCTGGCTGTTTAAGGCATAGGAGCCGGGAGGGGTATTGGGCGGGGGGGCATCGTCGGAGGGCGGAGGAGCCACCGTTACCGTTCCCGTCGGACAGGGATAGGAGATTGACCCGGTCGAAGCGGCGCATTCCTGCCCGCTGCTGTTCATCACATCCACCCGCAGCACGTAGGGGGAGCCATACGCCGCGGAGCTAACGCCGAAAGTGGCGTTCCCGCTGGCATCGAAGGTTACCAGGCTGATGGTCGTTTTGCTGCTTTCCTTCCCCACCGTAACCGCGACAGCGTTTGAATCGCTCGCCCCGGACTTTCCATCACCCTCAAAGTGCGCTATCACGCTATACGATCCGCCCGGCAGCATGTTGGTCGACCCCGACACCATGCCGCCACTACCCAGCGTGAAGGAGCTAATCCCAGTGCTATTGCTCGGACTGTTGCCGGTGGGCGCCATCAACGCGGCATCACCCGTCGGAGTGACGTCACCGGAATTTGGGGTGACGGTGATGTTGACGTTCACCGACTGGCCGTGGGTCAGCGTGATGGGGGGAGTTGTGGATGAGCTTGTCGAAAGCGAAAGGGTGGTCGTGGTCGGCGTGAAGCTGACTGAAGTCCAGTTGTTCACCAGATTCGCCACATTGACCGAGCCGAGGCCCGTGGCCAGGTCATAGCCGGCCGTGGTGAGCCAGGCGGCCGAGTTACCTGAAACGATCACTCCGTAACCGCCCGCGTTCAGGTTGCTGCACTCGGGCGAACCCCCGGCACAAGCCACCGAGTTGTTCCCTTTCGTGACATCATAGAAAATACAAGTGGAGCTCGTGGGCGGCGCGGTGCTGGAGTTGCAACTCGCCCCGGTTTTTGCGGCGAGCGGGTACAGAACGTAATTCGCATTACCTTGGCGGCCGTGCGCTTGGTTGACCAGCGCCATGATGCCGGCGAAGGTTTGGGCCGACGCGGAAGTCCCCCCTGCGCCTTGAAAATCCAAATAGGGAGAGGTCAGATCGCAGGAGCTGGAGCTGCCCCCCAAGTTGACGTTCGCGTCCATTTGACACACCACGTAGTAACTCCCGTTCTGGCCAATACCCGCGAGCAGGGAGATGTCCGGTGTGTCGCGCGCGCCGTCCTGGGGCACGTCCGTTCCGGTCTGCCAGGCAGGCTTGGGGTACCCCGCGCAGGTCGTGCCAGCCCCCCCATTGACACAACTGCTGGGCCCGCCGCTGCCGGCGAGGAGATCAAGGCCAGAGCTCGAAACTGTCGGACAACCGTTTAGCCCGAACCGCGCGCAGGAATCATTCCAAGTGCTTTCGGGAATGTAGGACTTGGCAGAGGTTTGCGAGGAGTTGTTCGTGGTGTTCCAATACGCGGACGGGTTGGTGGCATCATCGAAATCCGTTCCGCCGACCGCCACGTTAAAGGGCGTGGAAGCGAGGCCGCTTACGCCCAGGCCGTACTGCGCCACCGTGGCAGGCGGACCGTCGCAGCCGGCAGAGCCGGTGTCACCCGCTGCCAGCACAACCGTGATGCCCTGAGCTGCGGCCTGCTCCCAGAGGGTTCTGTAAAAGGCATTGCCGCCCGCCCCCAAACCAGCCTCGCATCCACCGTAGCTCTCGCTCATGACCGGCGCCAAATTGTTGTCGATGATGTAGAGAGCCGAAAGATCGATACCGACCGTCGCCACCGTCGATTCCGAGACCACGAAGTCGATAGTCGCGCCCGGGGCGACCGCTCCGGACCATTCGACGTCGAGGTCGGATTCACCCTCGTCCGCGGTGATCCCGGGGTCAGGACCGTTCAAGATGATATTCGGGTCGTTGGCTGGCAGGCCGAACATGCTGCGAAAGTCCCGCACGTCCTGGATGTTGATATTCGTTTGGCCGACCACCGCAATAAAGACTCCCGCGCCCGTCATACTTGCCGGGAAATTGTAAATTGTGGCAAAATCCCCTGGACCCAGGGCATAGTTGGGCGCGCTGTTCCAGGGGAACGTGAAGAGGGGCCGCACCTCCCCCGTCAGCTTCGACCGGCTAAACGTGCCCAGGCGCCGGGACTGGGGCTTTCTGGGGAAGTTGTGCAGCGAGGCAATGCTGGCCACCACCGGCGCGAGCGCGGCAGGAATCTGCGGGTCGCTCAGGTTGGCCCAGCGCTCCTCGCCGTCGATCACGAATCTGTGAATCTCCGTATGCAGGCTCTGTCGCACCAACCCGGCCGTGCCCGAGAATTCGATCACCGCGCGGCCTGCGGCTACGTGGTTCACCTCAAAGCCCTGTCCCGTGAGCCAATCGGTGACTGCTTGGATGTCCGCCTCAGCGGGACCGAAGCGCTGCCCAAACTGCTCGGGGGTGAGCCACTGGTGATAGCTGCGGGAGGACTTCACCTGCTGGTCCTCCAGCAGTTTCCGCAAGCCAGCCTCCTGTTCTTCGCTTCGCTGCAAGACCAACAGCATGCGCGCCATGGGCAGGTCATCAGGCGCAACGCCGCGGTCATATGCAGCCCGCGCCAGTGGGTGGACATTTCCTCGAAGCGGGACAAGATCCCCCACGTCTACCGGCTGCGCGATGCGCGCCCGGACCTCGTTCGTTTGCGCGGCAACCGTCAGCGCGGAGAAACCGAGAGAAACCAACAAGAAAGCCGTAGGGATGAACAACGGGCGTCGGGGCGGCATACGTTCTCCGAGGAGCGCAGTTGAATCCTTTTGCGGCTGAGCCTCCTCTTAATTCACACTACAATATCACGGCTCTGGTTGACGAAAGTGTACACCCCCGCCATTGTTTTGGAAATACTTACACGTCGCCAACCTACGATGTTAATGAAAAACAAGGGGAAGTGGCAGGACGAGTAAAACGAAACAAAGCACAGGAAAAAATGCCGTCCAAGGAGGGGCCGAATCGTTCGACCGCGCCAGAGTCGAGGGACCTTTTTCTACTGCCATCGCCATCCATGCCTTCCACAATGCGGATGGGTTTCCTCGCCCTCGGGGAGTCGAGAGTGGGGCTACAGGCTCTCGCCTATTTTCCTGTCACCACCCGGCCCACACGCTGCATCCACGCCAGCTCGTCTTCGGTCATGGGGCCGCGCCGAACCGCTTCCAGCGCCTGGTCCATTTGCGCGGCATTTGCCGGGCCGGTCATGCACACATCCACCTCCGGCCGGGTCAAGACGTAACGNNCCAACTCGTGGCGGTAAACGACACCAGGCCGGGCCGGTTCGCGCCCGGCAGGTGCGGGAAGACGTCCTTCTCGGCGCCGGGATGCGCAGCGTTGTAGCGGAAGTGGACTACGTCAAAGTCATGCCCGGCTGCGATCTCGGGCACCAGCGCGCGACTGTGGGTTGAAACCGCCAGGTAGCGCACCCGGCCGCGGGCTTTGAGCTCGCGCGCCGCGTCCAGGATTCTCGGCGGCACCGGCTTATTCCACATCCCGAGCAGCAGGACATCCGCGTAATCATAGCTCAAGGCCCGCAGGGCACGCTCCAGGCTCCAGCTCATGAATCCCGCGACCCGCGTGTAGGATTGGATGACCAGCACGATCCGGTCACGGTAAGGGCGCAGATGCTTGAGCGCTGCGCCGAAGGAAGCAGTTCGCCGGCTGCCCCAATAGATGTAGTTCACGCCGCGCTCGAAGGCCCGCTCGACGGCCTCGCCCGGCACTCCATAACTGGCGCTGATCCCGAGCCTTCCGACTTTCAGGCCCGTGCGCCCCAAGGTCCCGCGCGCGAAACTGCCAGACTCCGCTTGCATCATAGCCGGCTCCATAATTCGGAAAAAGATAATGCCGCAGAGTTGCCGCCTGACTCTTCGGCACTTGATATCATGCCCGAGAGAAAGGCGCGGACCTAACGAGCCCGTCTTCCTCTCACAGGCCCACCAGCAGGCGTACTCCCAGCGCAAAGTAGAGGGCGGTGAACAGCCAGGTCAAATAGCGCTCTGAGATTCGCACCGTCAGGCGGCTGCCGACGATCACGCCCGGCAGAGTCCCGGCCAGCAGGCGCAGGAAGAGTCCCGTATCGAGGTTTCCCATCCCGAGGTGGATGGCGCTGGCCATGGCGCCGGTTCCGACGCCGTAGAGAATGTCTGTGCCCACCATCTCCGCGGCGCGGAAGGGCGTCAGCAACAGCAGGAAGATCATCATCAAACTGCCGCTGCCAATGGAGGTGACCGCCACGAGCAGTCCGACTAGGGCGCCCGTGGCCAGCAGCTTGAACGCCTCGAACGCCGTTCGTGGTTCCACTAGCGTGTACCGCAAGTTGGATTCGCGGCCGCGGGCAATGGGCAGGAAAACCGACACCGCGATCAAGAGAACGGCCAGCACGGTCTTGAGCACGTGGTCGGTATGCGCGGCAGCCAGGTGGAATTTCATCCAGCGAAGCAGCACCCCGCCTGCGATTGTCCCGGGAATGCTGCCGCCAATCAGATACACACCCAGCCGCCAGCGCACTTGTTTCAGACGTTTGTGCTCAAGCACGCCGAGCAGGCGCGTGAGCGTCCCAATCACCACGTCCGTGCCAATGATCGTCAGCGCGGGATAAGGCGTGAGGATCAGTAGCAGCGGCGTCAGTACCACGCCGCTCCCGGAACCGGTCATGCCGATGAGCGTACCGACGAAAAAGGCTAGAGCAATAACCCACATCGCTTAGGTGCACCGAATCGCACGCAGCAAAAGGCCGCCGGAAGATTCAGTGCCGGGACCCGTGGTCAACCGCAGGCGAGTGCAGCAATCTACAACACAACCTGGGGACACGTCTATCCCGGTTTCCAGGGGCTCTCGGCTGCAGACCCAGGTTGGAGGAAGGCTGGCGCGGCTGCGCGCCTCGCGGGCCAGGAAACATTCCCTGGCCTCGCGCCCAGACGTGCACACCTCGCTCGTCTTGAAGAGCCTGCGTACAAATCCCCCGTCACCTTTCACACCCTTTCCAGGGCCAGTTCCAGGTCGCGGATGATGTCGTGCCAGTCCTCCAGGCCGATCGACAACCGGACGCCCTCCGGATGCATCCCGAAGGAGCGCTTCTGCTCGTCGGGCAGGGCCGCATGCGTCATCGAAAAGGGATGCTCGATGAGCGTTTTGATCTGCCCCAGGCTCACGGCCAGCGTAACCGAATAGGCATGCTCGGCCAGGTAATCCACTAGCTTTTCCGCCCGGGTTTGCTTGGAATCGGTTCCCTTCAGCACGAAGTACAGCATACTGCCGGGCGCAAATTTGCCGTCCGGGTTGAGCATCTGCCGTTTGGCCAGCGCCTTCTGCGGGAAGTTCTCCGCGCCGGGGTAACTTACACTTGCCACCTTGGGATGCTTCGAAAGAAATTCCGCCACGTGATGCGCTGTTTTCTGCATGTTGTGCATGCGCGTGGCGAGCGTCGGCAGGCCATATACGAGGATGCCCCAGGCGCTGCGCGGTGAAAGCACGCCGCCAAAATCCTTGCGAAACAGCATCACCGAGTTGTACCACTCCTTTGGAGCGATGACCGCGCCTCCCATGTCGGTGCCGAACCCGCCCAGGCCCTTGGTGAGGCTCTCCACCACCAGGTCCGCGCCCAGCCGCAACGGTCGCTGGCAGTAAGGTGTGGCGAAGGTATTGTCCACGATCACCAGCACACGATTCTTTTCCTCGCGGTTCGCATTCGCCAGGTCCGCCACGCGCCGGATAGCGGCGATATCAATCAACTCCAGGGTGGGATTGATGGGCGTTTCGAGGTAGAGCGCGCGCGTGGAGGGCGTGATTTCCGCGGCGAGCGCCTCCGGCTTCAGGAAATCCGCGAAGCGCGCCTGCATGCCAAAGCGCGGCAGCCAGTTCGTCATCAGGCTGTAAGTGCAGCCGTAAAGAATCTGGTGTGCCACAACTTCCTGGCCCTGGCGCAAGACCGTGCCCAGGGCCGCGCTGATGCCCGCCATGCCGCTCGCGAAGGTCACACAAATCTCGCCGCCTTCCGCATAGGCCAAGTTCTCTTCCAGCATCGAGCGGGTGGGCTCATCCAGCCGGTCGTAGATGTAAATCGGGATGTGGCCGCTCAAAGCCTCATCCGCCGATGCGAACTGCACAAAGCCGCGCGCGCCGCGCTCCAGCGAACTCAGCCGATACGCCGTCGTGTGCGAAACCGGCGGCACCACGTGATGGTCGTAGTCCCACTTCTTGCTATCATAGTTACCGTGAATCAAGTGCGTGCGCAGCTTGTAATCTTCTTTCTGCCGATGCCGTTTGCGGGTTTCCATAGAGATGCCCCCCGTGCTGCTTTTCACATCCTGAAAAGGGATAGCACGCCACGTGCCGGGAGGGAAGGTCTTTTCGTTACACCGACTATCTGTCGACATCGCCTGCTGCCATCCCACGCGGCAGCACCGAACCCCGTTCGGCTGCGGGTGGGCGAGTGCCACGCGTCCCAGCATCCGGCGGCCTCGTCACGCCAGACCCGAAAGCAGTATGGGATGGCAGCTTCCGCGCTGGGGGTGCACGTCAGGAAAGTGAT
>PMYF01000619.1 GCA_003171295.1 Acidobacteriota bacterium
ACGAGCTCCGGGACTCCCCCCACGCATGACGCAACAACAGGCAAGCCCGCTGCCATCGCCTCCAGAGCGGCAAGGGGAAAACCTTCTTCGAGAGAAGGCATCACGAAAACGTCCCAGCGAGGCAGGACGGTGTGGAGATCGTCAATCCATCCCAGGAACTCGACGCGCGCCGTGAGGCCCAGGCGCGCGATCCTCTGCTCCAGTTCCGGGCGCTCGGGCCCGGAACCGGCAATCTCCACCCGAAGATCGGGGAATTCACCCCGCAGCGCCGCCGCCGCGCTCAGCAAGAACTCGATCCCTTTGAGAGGGATGAGCCGCCCTGCCGTGCCCAATATGACTTCAGAAGTGGAACGACGACGCGGAGCAGGAGAATCCATCGGGGGGACATCCGTGCCCGCATAAATCACCCGCGCCGGGCCGTCCACAACTCGGCTTGCCACCGCATGCGAGACGGCGACCACGATGTCTGCGCCCCGCGCGGAAAAATCGATCGGGGCGAGTCCGCGTGGTTCCAGGATGCGGCCGTGCAGGTGCATGACAATCTTCGCACCGGTGGCCGCCCGAGCCAGCCAGCGCACGGACCTTCCCCCAAAATGGATGTGGACGATGTCAATGCTCAAGCCATGCAGNNCCCGCCTGATTGAGAAGACCGACCAGTGGCCCCTCTCCAGCCAGGAACCAGGCGTGGATGTGATACCGCGCGGGATCGAGTCCGTGCGCCAGCGCCGACACTATGCGGGCAATACTCGAACCCTCGGGCTGCGCCGTGCCCAGAATGTGCAGAATCTCATGCGCCATCCATTTTCCCGGTGGCGCGGCTCCATGACCAAGCGCGCCATCGGAAGTCTACTGGATGTTGGTGCGGGGGATAAGCGAAAACTTCAAAGGCAGGGTCTACCCCAGCGTCTCTGGTTTGGGCCAGCGGATCTTGAAGTGTTTCCTCTGATCATGAATCGGACCCTCAAAGGCCCACCAAGAAAGCTTGCCAAAACCGTAGGTGACCAAGCAGAGGGTGAGGAGCTGAAGTAAACCCAGAGCGATGAGGGCTGGGCTGCTCAAGGAGGGCAGGTACTTGGTCAAAGGGGCAACCCGCCGGGAATAGAAGCATACCAGGGGCCAATGAAAAACATACATGGCGTAGCTGTAATCACCACAAGAGCGAACCCAACGAGCGTTAAGGGGTTTCAGCCATCGCGAGTTCGATCCCGCATTGAGAACAATTACGATCAGGAGATCCGCAAAGAGGACCCCCAGGGGTAGGTTGCCCAGCATGAACGCCCAACCGTTAAAGGCAAGACCTCCCTCTGCCAGCCCGAGGATCACGAGCACGGCCAAGGCTCCAAAGGCGATGAGCTTCAAGTATGGACTGATTCGGCGCAGCCAGTTTTCCTCTCGCACGATGAGCGCCGCGAGGGCCCCCAGGGCCAGACCGTCGAACTGGGCCACGGTCAGGAAATGGATCGCGTCGCCATCGACGCCTTTGAGGAAGAGTACGGTTCTTATGACCTCAGAAGCCAGGGGCAACACGATACACACTTTGGCCAAGGTACGCCGACTGGTTAGAAAAACCACACACGGCCAGACGAGGTAGAACTGCTCTTCCACGGCGAGGGACCAGAAGTGGGTAATAACTGTCCCTAGGAGCTGGCTGCGGAGGCTCAACCAGTTCGCGACATAAAACCAATACCAGGTCTGAAGTGACGTGGAAGATTTCTCGAGGTGGGGGAGCCCCCACCTCCCAAGGGGAGGAGAAATCACAAACAGGACGAACAGAGTTCCGTAATACAAGGGCAAGATGCGCAGGGCGCGCCGAATGTAGAAATAGGAAAAGAAGTTCTCGGCCCCCTTGGTGTCCAGGAGGATGCCCGTGATGAGGAATCCCGAAAGGGCGAAGAAAGACTCCATGCTTGGCCACCCCAAGTTGAGCACATCTTGGATGAATCCCGGAACCAGAGCCGAGGACGGCGGGAACGTGCAAAAATGGCAAATCATGACTACCAACATGCCGAGTCCGCGAATGCCGTCCAACGCCGGGATGTGGCCGGAGATAGTGCGCCGGACCGCTGGGTAGGATATCAATTCCCCTGCGGTGACGTTGTTGGTTTCAGATTTCACCATCGATCCAAATTTCCAGAGTGTTTTCTCCCGGCAGGAAGGGTCATGCATCGCGAAGCTGTGAAAAAATGGCTATCTCCACCGCAGAGGCGCCGAGAGGCAGAGAGAGCCTTTTGTTTTCAGAGCTCTGCGCTTCCGTGACTCTGCGGTGAAGAGAGTCTTCAGCGATTATTTCTCAACACCCGACGGCGTGGGCAACCTTCTTTCGCCCGCTCCGCTGGCTGACTTCATCAACGAACTTCTGACTCAGGACACTAGTTGTTCCTTTCCCAGATTTCGTCGGAGTTCGTAAAGATCTTGACCTTCCGGTAGTAGCTATGAAGATAGTCCCGCAGTGGGCCGAGATGGTCCTCGGAAGGGGCCGCCCAATCCGGGATGGTGTCCAGCTCCCTAGGTGACCAGAGAATGTAATGAACATCATGTTGTTCCAGCCCAAGGATCGCATCGGCCACTTGCTCCGGGGTCACGAAGCCGGTGGGCGTAATGAAAGGTACGGGTGTGGGGTTGCGGAGGTTCAGGTAGAAGTACGTTATTGGCCACGGCGCCTCATAGAAATACTCCGAGGGCCGCGTATGTTGCTGGACCCAGGTGCATCGTTCGAAGACTACGGGGTCCGTGACGGCAATTTCACCTTGAGGGGTGTGAAGGATGCTCTTCCCGATGGATTGGGCCTTCATGACGGCATGCGGAACTACCAGCATAACCCCCGTCGCCAGCAAGGCAGTGAGGGCCCGCCCGAGCCTTCGCGGAGAATCGATGAACCAACCCAGCAGGAGGATTCCTGGCAGGGCATTGGTGGCCAACCGAGGATAGGTCGGGGCATTAGCGATGCTCAGGAGCATGAAGGAGCTGACTATGGCCAGCAACATGGGGCGCTCCCAGAATCCCACAGGCTGCTTCCCGGAACCCCGCCAGTAGCGAGCGAAGAACAGAATGTGGAGGAAGGGAATAACCACAAAAAGAAAAAGCCATCCTGCCGAGCCCCCAACGAATTCGCGCCATGATCCGAACCTGGGCAGGAATGTCATGTAGGCCAGCAAGGTATTCTCGGCATCGAGCTTGGGCCAGTACTTGAAGACGAAGATGACTGTGGACCAAAGAAACCGCGCCAGTCCTGCTTCCCGGATGAAGTAAGCGTTGACGGCTACCAGGGTGGCAAGGAAACCGGCAACGAGCCACGCCTCTTTCTTGAGCCCCGAGCGCCAGTCCTCTTGCCGCCGCCGGGACTCCCACCACAAGAAGGCGCCGACACCCATGGTAACCGCCAGCCCCCGCGACTGGGTGAAGCAGGCCGTGAGCCCACATAGGAGCCCTGCCGCGGCAATCCGCGCCGGAGTTCGCCGTTCCATCAAGAGTGCTAATGCGGCAGTGGTAGTCAGCAAACTGTACCAGTGATGTGTGGGGTCCAGTTGATTCTTGTAAACGCCCGCGAGGAAGATCGCACCCGGCAAGAAAGCCAAGCTGGGGCGCATCAACTTCTTGGCGATCACCAGACTCAGCCAGGCCAGTCCGAGTCCCAGGAGCAGCAGCGCCAGGTCGGGAATCCATAAGCGCGGCCCGAATATCTTGAACAGAAAGAAATAGACAAGGGGGGTCCCGGGGGTGAGGAACTCAAAAAAGTCCCGGTACATCACCTCCCCTTCATATATTCGCTTCCCGTCAGTTATGAAGATCAGGTGATCCTGGCCGGGATGATCGATGGGGACGAAAGGCGGAATGAAGAGGAAGGTGTAAAGAAAAATCAGGACGGCCAGCAAGAAGAGCAGGGTTGGGACATCAAGAGTCCGGTAAGAGGGTGTTACGTCCGCCGGTTCGGCGCGAGACATTACTTACAGCTCCAAAGCGCACTTGGTTTGCCAGTGTAGAGGCGCTAAGGTGCTGGCAAGCTTCTGCGCAGATCACGGGAATCCCGGCACGCCAATCGTCCCCGGCATCCCCTCGGTTCTTCAGTCTAGCATAGAGTCTGCCGCAGAGCGCGCACCCGATGTTGCCGGGCATCTTCGCCTTATATATAATAGCGCAGCGATGAAAGCCCCAAGATCCCAGTGGTACGGTCGACTCACGGGATGGCGATCGGGGGGCTTTTGTGGCCGGCATGACCATTGCGGCATTCTCCCATCTGGACGCATGACCTGAAATCCTGCGCCGTGCGAGTTCCGTGCTCGCGCCGTCCAGTTGAGTGATGTTACCGACACGCCCATGGGTCTTCATTTCTTCGTTGGGCAAGCCCCCAGAGAAAAAGCCGGCGCTGAACTGCGGGGGTCGGCGCGCGGCGAGGCAGCGCGTCCGCGGACTTGGGGCAACCGTCTGCGCCAGGTCTATCTTTGGGCAATTTTCGCGCTGCTCTGGTTGGGCGGCGCCACCTTCGCCCTCAAATCGTTCCATGACGTTTACTACCCATTCCAGTGGGATGATGACGAAGGTGCGGTGTGGTGGGAGGCCGCCCATATCACCCACTTGCGCGAGGCCTATCACCCTCTCCAGCAGTATCCCTACATTGTGGTCCCCTATCCACCTGTTTACCATTGTGTAACCTGGGTCGCGGCGCGGATTACCGGCGATTTCCTGGTCGCGGGCCGGCTGGTGTGCGTCGCGTCGGCTCTGGGGATCAGTCTGCTGCTGGGGTTCCTCGTATTTCGTGCTTCCCCGCCACGAATCCCCGCCCGGGTCAGGGGCGGCGGCGCGCTGCTCGCGGCGTTGCTTTGCTTCCGCTTGGATTCGCTCAACCGTTATATTCCTGAGATGGGTGTGGATTTGCTGGCGATTTTCCTCGCCTTCCTCGGTGTATTTCTGTTCCTCCGCTCGAGGTCGAAGCCGGCGGGTCAATACGCGGCCTTCGCACTGTTTGTGATGGCGGCGTTCACGAAGCAGACGATGGTAGCCGCTCCGCTGGCGTGCCTCGTCGCCTGTGCCTTTATCAGTCCGGGAGCGGCTCTCAGGCGCTTGCTATTCTCCCTGACGGTTGGTTTGGGGGTTCTAAGCTGCCTGGCATGGGCAACGGACGGAGAAATTCTGCGCCACCTGTTTCTCTACAACCTGCGGCAACCCTTTTCGTTCACACATTGGATTAATGGCATGCAGGAGAATCTGATCGGCATGATCCCGATTGCTACGCTGGCCTGCCTCGCACTCCTGCCTTTCCTTCGCCACCTGACCTCCCCCAGGGGCGGCATGTTGCTCCGCTGGTTGCGAGCGGGCGTCCGGTCCAGTCCCTACCGGCAAGCTCTTCTGGTGCTGGGGCTCGAAATCGTTCTCGCGCTTCTGACCTCCGCCGCCTACGGGAAATTGGGGTCGGGCGTTCATTATTTCCTGGAGTGGAATCTGGCATGCTGCGCTTTGGCGGGTTTGGTACTGGTGCGGGCGCTCGCGAGTTGGCGGCCCTCCTCCCGCTACACGGCGGGAGGGGCGGCGCTATTTCTGCTGGTTTTCTTTGCCGCCCTCACCGGTCTTCCCGATTCACTCCGCCGCATCAATCACGTGTTTCTTCTCACGCCCGGAGAGTGGCATGTTCAGCAGGTGAGACGCTCGAGTGCGGCCGCGGCCCTCGAAATCATCGAGGAAACACCGGGTCCGGTGTTCTGCGAAAACATGCTACTGGTCATGAAGGCCCGCAAGGAGATTCCGATCGAACCCGGAATCAATTGTTACCTGGCCAAGGCTGGCGTGTGGGACCAGTCCGCGTTTGTCAACCTGATCACGACGCGTAAGTTTGGGGTCATCATCCTGCGGAACCTGGATAACCCTTTCTGGACAGACGCTATCGTGGGAGCTGTCAAGCAGGGTTACATGCCCACCCAGCGACTCGGCGACCCGAGCGTCGAGAATGGTTATTACACTGTCTACAGGCCTCAGCCAGAACGTGCTAAGCCCTGAGCAGGATGTCTTCGCTGTCTACCCTTGGTTTGGCTCTTTCACGGTAAAACCCAGAGCCAGATCCTTCGCTACGCTCAGGATGACAGCGAAGGGCTCAGGATGACGTCGGCGCAAGGCTTTTTCAGCAGCCTGTTAAGTTTGTTCTGGGGAAATGGAAGCGTACTTTTGCACCCAGTCGTTGCACTCATAGAGGGGGTTTCCCCTACCTCTTTTTCTCATTAAGATGGGGCAAGCATTCTGGCCCATCCGCGCTGCCGCTTTTCTGACTCTGGCTTGTCCTCTTGTGGTATCCTCACCCGGAATTCCTACGCCGGCATCAACTAGCGGCAGTAGACCAGGGCTTTCATTCTTGTTACGAGGGCAGACTCCATGGAGACGAAGAGCATTAATCGACGCGAATTCGTTGGCGCCGGGCTGGCGGCCGCGGCCGGCCTGCTGGCGGCGCCGAGGACAGGATTCTCAGACCAGGCGAGTCCCAAGAAACCGGCCGGATTGAAAGTGGGGCTCTACAGCATTACGTATCTTGGTGTCTGGTACCGGGGGAAGGCGCTGTCGCTCGAAGAGGTGATCCAACGCGCGAAGAAATACGGTTACGACGGAGTGGAGGTTGACGGCAAGCGACCGCATGGGCACCCCTTGACCCTGACCCGCGGCCACGCTCGGGAACTACACAAGATGGCGGAGGGTGAAGGCCTCGAGATTTACGGTCTGGCTGGCAACAATGATTTCAGCAGTCCGATTTCTGAGCACCGGGACGCTCAACTGGTCTACATGCGAGACCTGATCCAGCTCGCGCCGGAACTGGGCGCCAAGACCGTCCGGGTCTTCCTGGCCTGGCGAGGAGTCACGCTAAAGCAAGGTCTGGCGTCGTACAGCCTCTCGGAACCCTTATGGGAAACCGTCCACCAGGGGTATTCGCCGGCAGAAATATGGGACTGGTGCCGGGACGGCATGGTGCAGTGTGCCAAGTATGCCGCGGACGCGGGTGTGACCCTGGCTTTACAGAATCACAAACCGGTGATTAAAGATCACCACGATGTGCTGCGGATGGTGAAGGAAGTTAACTCTCCGCATCTGAAGGTCTCCCTCGACGCCTGGATCATGGACGACAAGTCTCCGGCGGCCATTCGCCAGGCGGCACTCGATGTGGGTTCCTTGCAGGCGCTTTCGCATTTTGGTGGGGAGTTCAAGCGGGAGGCGGATGGAACTGTCCAGGGGCCGGACTTCTACGCTGCGTTCGTCAAGGCCATGCACGAAATCGGCTATAAGGGTTACATTGGGTACGAACTCTGCCATACCCTGCCGGTGGTCAATGGCCAGACCGTCGGCCTGGAGTTTGCCGATCAGTGCGCGGAGGGCGCCGCGTTCTACTTGCGCGGGTTGATCAAAGCCAGCCAGAGCTGATGCCAGTCATTCTGACGGAAGCGATGACATGCTGAGCGCAGCGAAGCAACTCGCCTTGGCTTGGGCTTTTCACGCAAAAACCCAGAGCCAGATCCTTCGCGGAGTTTACCCTGAGCCGGCAGAGCGAGATTCTTCGCTTCGCTCAGAATGACAGCGAAGGACTCAGGACGATAGGGAAGGGCTCGGAGTGACAGCGCTGGCGAGTGGAGGGATCGTGACTGCAGGCTGCTTGATGTTGCCTCTGCGGGACCGGCGCAAGTAGCCTCGCGAGATCTGCGATTTATGACAGCGATGGTGGCAGCCATTCCAGCCCTCGACGTGTTGTTGCCCGTCCATAACGAGGCGGAGAGCATCGTGGGCACAATTCGCGAACTCTACGACGCGCTTGCGCCGCGCCTCCCCCTGCGCTTCATCGTTTGTGAGGACGGCAGCGTGGACGGCACCAAGCAGGTACTGACCCACCTCGCCCAGTCGTATCCTATCCAGCTTCTGATGAGTGAGCAGCGGAAGGGATACTCCCGCGCCGTCATTGATGGAATGAAGG
>PMYF01000568.1:0-143 GCA_003171295.1 Acidobacteriota bacterium
AGATCGAGATCCGGAAACTCCTGCCGCGCAACCTCCGAGGCTGAGTAGACGCTGGCGCCGGACTCGCTTACCGTCACGGAAAAGATGTGGTCAAGCCGCCGCTGGCGCAGAAAATCACGCACGAAAGCATCCGTCTCGCGGGA
>PMYF01000568.1:194-4178 GCA_003171295.1 Acidobacteriota bacterium
GTCGATCACCGCAACTTTGCAACCCGTGCGCAGACCGGGGTCGATTCCCAATACGGAAATGGGGCCCGCCGGCGGCGCCAGAAGCAGGTTATGCAGATTGTCACGAAAGACCTGAATCGCTTCCCCATCCGAGCGCTGCTTCACTTCCAAACGGATTTCGCCCTGAATGGAAGAGTCCAGCAGGCGCTTCCATGAGTCTTCGATGGCGAGCTCAAGCTGCGGCGTCCAATCCCCATTCGCGCGCAGAATGCGGCCTTTCAGCATGGAGACGGCATGTAAGGGCTCCAGCTCGATGAGGAAGTAGAGGACGCCTTCGCTTTCGCCGCGGCGAATGGCCAGCATGCGGTGTGACGGAATGGCCTTCACCGGCTCACGGTACTCGTAGTACATCTTGAACTTCTCTTGCTCGTCCGCGGCATCGGGCACCTTGGTGCTCACCACCACGCCCTCTGCAAACATCATCTGCCGCATCGCTTTGCGCAGATCGGCGTCCTCGCTGATCATCTCGGCAACAATGTGGCGGGCGCCTTCCAGCGCCTCTTCCACGCTGTTCACACCTTTTTCCGCATTCACAAAACTACCGGCGAATGTTTCAAGCCGTTCGGCGGCAGGCTGCTGCGCCCACAAATACAGGGCGAGCGGTTCCAGCCCCTTCTCGCGCGCCATGGTGGCCTTGGTGCGGCGCTTCGGCCGGTAGGGCAGATACAAATCCTCCAACTCGCTTTTGTCGAAGGTCGCTTCAATGCGAGCTTTGAGTTCATCGGTGAGCTTGCCCTGCTCGGCGATGGAAGCAAGAATCGTCTCGCGGCGCGCCACCAGATCGCGGAAATAGCCCAGCTTTTCTTCGATACCCCGGACCTTAACCTCATCGAGATTGCCGGTGGCCTCCTTGCGATAGCGCGCGATGAACGGCACCGTGCCGCCATCATCCAGCAGTTCGATGACAGCCACCAGACCGTGCATGGGAATTTCGAGGGCCTGGGCGATGTGCAACAGCAAGTCCGTGGAGAGAATTCTTTGGTCAATCATAATGGAAACAAGGGGTCCTTGGGTCAGTTAGTTTCTGCAAAGTGCCTGAGAATTATACCGCGACTCGTAAGGGTACAGCTCCTGGATTCATCCGAAGGGCGCCCCGAGCCATGGCGCAGGGTACTATCGTGGGGCAGGTGACGCAGAACGTTTTATGATCGCGGGCAGCAACTTCCCAGCCCATCCACCAAACCATCCGCCCATCGAGATAGGCAGCCGCCGCTTCTCGCTCCCCTGCCCGCTCAAGCCAACGCCGAAGCGAATTCACACGGGCATAAAGCCGGCGAGCGCCGTTCACAATTCCCAACTCCTGGCCTCAAAAGAAGACTGACCTAACTCTCAGCACATGTCCTATAATCAAGCATCCATTCTTTGATTCACACAGGAGAATGATCATGAACCCTTCTCAGAGCGCGCCAGTTGTCAGGGCCGCCGGTTCCCCAATCGCAAGGAGAAAGATTTCGTTTTGGATGCTGGCTACGTTTTTCCTCTGCGTAGCGGGCGTCCAGTCCCTAGCCGGAAACCCAGCCGACGTGCCAAGCATCAGTGGCGGCATGGGACCATGTACCGCGGATTTTACCGTGGTCGATAGTTCCAATAAACCGATCTATGACGCCAAGATTCANNCTGCCCGAAAAGCTGAAGAAGCCTCCCATGGAGTTCACCATCCGCCGCGGCGATGAGACCAAGTCGGTAACGAACGATCCCGCCGTCGAGTGCCACCCGACTTTCGCCGTCACGCTTGGAAAGTAAGAGGGGCTTTCTCCGCCGGCATTCTCAGTTAGTACGGCACTCTGGCTCAGCCGGAGTGCCGTGTCATTCCTCGTTGCAAACAATTTGCTCGCGATCCCATGCGGCCCGCGAGTCGACGGGCTGAACCTGCATTCGCATATTCTCCTCACCCGCGAAGAGACCCCTCACCTGCCCTCCGCGCAGCCTGCGGCAACAAGCTAAGCAGGGTGCATCGGAGAGAACAATAAGGCAGATCCTGTAACAGCGAGGTTAATTCCCCCTCTTCCCCTATAGGAGACTGTATGAAAATCGGTCGGCAGGTCTTGTAGCGCCGTTCTGCGAGCGGCGAAATGGTTGAAAAACCAAGGCCGCCGGTCATAGACCGGCGCTACAGCAGGCGTTATCACACAGACNNCGACGGGCTACGCCCCAGACCCTGCGGCAGCAGCCAAAAAGGGTATTGCCCGGGCGACCCTCGCCGCTCTTGGAACATGGAGGGGTATGGCGGCAGTAATCGTTGTTCCCCGGCCCTTAGCGCTTTCAATTGTCAACGTGCCACCCAGCAGCTTCGCTCTCTCTCGCATGCTGACCAGTCCCAATCCTTTGTTCTTGTGCCGGTGAGCGGGATCAAACCCGCTCCCCTGATCAGAGATGCACAAGCGTAGCTGCCCGCCGGAACGCGCCAACTGGATAGCCACTTTCTTGGTGCCGGAGTGCTTCCAGACGTTTTGCAGGGCTTCCTGGGCAATTCGAAAGATGCCCAGCGCCGGGTTAGCAGGCACATTGTCCAACCGACCATCGGCTTGGACCACGGCGCGCACTCCCGTAAGCGACTTGAACTCAGCGCAGTAGGATTTGAGCGCTACCACTAGCCCCGAGTGTTCGAGGATAGCGGGGTGCAACTGGTGCGACAAACGGCGAATGCCTTCGCCGACCTGCTTGAGGCGCTGGAAGGTACGCTCTGCCTCTTCACATCCCTCATGCTGCCCCTCCGGAATCAGGCGTCTGATATTGCTAAGGCCTATACCCACGGCCGCGATTTGCTGGCTGAGGTCATCGTGTAATTCGCGTGCCAGGCGGGTGCGTTCCTCTTCTTGAGCGGTAATCAACCTTTGGCTCAGGGCTACGATCTCCACTTCGGCGCGGGTCCGCTCGGTCACCTCTTTCGCCAACCGGTCGTGGGCCGCCCGCAGTTCCTCTTGTTCCTGCCGGCGGGCAGTAATATCCCGCGCAATCGTCGACACGGCCACAATTCTGCCCTCGCTGTCCCGGATGGCAGAAATTGTGCGGGACAGGTAGATGCGTTGACCATCACTCCTCTGGCGCACCACCTCGTGGTGCTCGGTGTGCTCCCCCGACTGGATTCCTTGCAGGAGCTGGGGCGTGTCGTCTTCAACTCCCGGTGGAACCAGCATGAAAACATTCCGGCCGATCACCTCGCTCTCCTCATAGCCATAGAGCATTGTCGCGCCCTTATTCCAGCTCGTGATGATCCCCTCCAGGTTCGCGCTAAAAATGGCATCGTTCGAAGACTCGACGATGGCGGCCAGTTGGGCGGCCTTTTGCTCCGCCCGCTTGCCTTCCGTGATGTCTTCCGCGGTACCTTCATAGCAGAGAATCTGGCCCGCATCATCCCGGATCGCCCGGGCGTTTTCCCGGACGAAGATCACGCTGCCATCGCGCCGCCGCCACTGGCTCTCCAGTCCGGTGATTCCTCCCGCTTTCTCCAACGCTTCCTTGAACTGTCCCCGGGAGTACAGGGGCTCGAAGCCTTCCGCGTTCAGATCGCGCGACTCCAGATCCGCATAGGAAGAATAGCCCAACATCCGAGCGAAGGCCGGATTCCCTGCTAAGATCTGCCCGTCAGGAGTCGTGCGGTAAATTCCCACCGGGGAGTTCTCAAACAAGGTCCGATAGCGCTGCTCACTCTCCCTGAGAGCTTCCTCGACAAGCCGTAATTCGGTAATATCTCGAGTCATCCCCCACACGCGGACCAACCTGCCTTCCTGGACCATCGGCACCTCCGTCCTGAGCAGGTATCGGGGTTTGCCGTCTGTGCCGGCCGTTTGGAAAGCGATGGTCCGGGGTCGGAAACCCCCTTGGAGCATCGAGCGATAGGAAGCGAGGCGTCCTTGGTCGGATTCCCGAGTGAGATCATTCAGGGATTTTCCGATCACACCCGCCGCAGAAGCAAACCCGAAGAAGAGTGCCCCAGCGTCATTG
>PMYF01000045.1 GCA_003171295.1 Acidobacteriota bacterium
GGCAGCAACTGTCACACGGCCTGCGAATTATGCCCACAGAAATTTCCCGCATCAGGCTGGTTTCGATTAGAATCCGGGCGTAGTGGTTAGACAGGCTGCGGAAAAACCGCCCAGACTGTCATCCTGAGGAGCCGCAGGCGACGAAGGATTTCCGCATTTGCCTGATTCTACAAATGCAGGGATTCTTCGCTTCGCTCAGAATGACAGCCACGGAGCGTTTTTCATCAACCTCCTAAAAGTTCTCCAGGACGTCGGTGACGAGGGTACGGGCCAGATCGCGCGAGAGGCGATCGAGGGCGGGCTTATCTTCTTCGAAGAGCGCAGGGGTGGATTGGCTCACCTCGTACTCCTCGCGGAAAACATACTTGGGGTTCGAGAACAAGACCTTGTGGGAGTGCAGGTCTTCCAGCTTCACATCGGCTGTGACCTGAATCTGCATGGAGGTGGCGCGGCCGGTGGTGAGGTCGAAGGCGATGACGCCGGAGCGCACCTCCTTGACGGTACCTTTCAGAACGGCGTCAGCGCCCTCCGGGTTGGGACTGATGCGGAAGTGCGTGCGTTCCAGGAACTCACGCGCGACCGCGGAAGTGAGTTGCTGCTCGATCCGGAAAGTAGGGCTTTCGTTCTTGAAGGCGGGCACGGCGATGGTCTTGACATCGGGGGGCAGGAGGTCGCCGCGGCCGGCGACGTGGTAGCCGCAAGCTCCCGCCCAGACCAGAAAGCACAAGGTAAAGGACAAAAGGCAAAAGGACGGAAAGCGCTCAGCCCTCTTCATAGGCATTTTCAGGCGCGCGCCGGCTCGCGCAGGCTGGCCGCGAGTTCGACCGCGTTGGTGGCGGCCAGGCGCAGGTTGTCCGCCACGGCCCAGAGCCACAATCCGGTGGGACGGGCGGCATCGCTCACAATGCGGTCGACCAGGATATCGCTCGAACCCGTGACCTCAACCTGGGTGGGAGCGTCCTGCGTGGACCGCCGCACGCGCACGCGCTCACCCGCCAGCGCGGCCGTGGCGGCTTCGGGCGAGACGATCTCGCTTGTCTCGACGTAGAGCGAGACCCCCAGAGAATAGAAAGCCGGCGCCTGTAACCGGCGCAGCGCGGGGCGCGGGACGCGCTCACCCAGATATTGGTGCAACTGGCGCCCCAGGCGGGCTTCGAGCCCGGCCGCTTCGCCGGTTCCCGTGCGCCCCAGGCGCGGAAGCAGATTGAAGGCGAGCTGCGCGCCGAAAACCTGGCGCGGGATCTTCTGGAAGCTCAGCAACTGCATGGTCTGTCTCTGCAGTTCTTCGATACCCCGCGAACCGGATTCCGACGCCGAACCGAAAACCTGCGCCACCGCGGTCCGGAGCGGGAAGCGCGCTGCCAGGCGCAGCAGCAGACTGCTGATGACGATCACGGCGGGATGCGCGGAGACGAAAACCTGTGCGGGATCGGATTCCACTCCGGAGGCCGGGAAGAGGCGATCGAGGAAGGGCACCTTTACCTGCTGCGCCGGGGGCGCGGCAGCAGCCTCGCGGTCTCCATCCGCCCCGCCCAGGCCCTCGCCGATCAGGTCGATGACCGAGCAGTGCGCGGCGCCAGCCTGGTCCTGCCAGGAACGCAGGAAAGCCGGCAACTCGCGCAGGGGCGCGGCGAGGAAAGCGAAGTCCAGCTCCGCTTCGTTCACATCGCCGTCCTGGACGGAAGTCTTGGATGACGCGCTTAGATCGATGATGGGGAGTTCGGGCACATCTTCATCGGTGCTGAAGGTAACCAGGCGCGAGACCGGGAACTTGCCTTCTTCCAGAACGGCCACCAGCTCCTTGCCGAGCAGAGAGGAAGCTCCCACGACCGCGAGCCGGTACCCTTCTTTGCCGGGTTTCATGCGGCGTGAACCTCTTCGGGCGCAGGGGGATGCGGACGGATTTTGGAGCTGATGCGCAGGAGAATTCCGGAGAGAGCGTAAGTGAGCGCCAACGTCAGCAGGACCGGTTCGGAGTAAAAGAAAACGCCCCAAATGATCAGGCCGATGAGGATAAGGACCAGGTAAGACCGGCGCTTGCGGAGGTCGAGCGTCTTGAAGCTGTAATAGCGCATGCGGCTGACCATGAGATAAGCCAGAATCCCCACGACGACCAGCCAGCCCGCGGCGACTAACCAGGTGCTCACCGGCTGTTTCTGCCAGTGGACGACGGCGGCCACGGCGCCGGCGGCCGCGGGAATGGGCAAGCCGACAAAGAAACGGCGATCGGAGGCGGGCTTTAAGGTATCGATGTTGAACCGGGCCAGGCGCCCTGCCCCGCAGATCACGTAAGCGAAGGTAATGATCCAGGCGATTTGCGGGAGGTGCTGGATGAGCTGCGTCCCGGCAAGCGCGTCCACGCCGCGCACGCCCCAGACGTAAGCAAGCAGGGCTGGCGCCAACCCGAAAGCGATGACGTCAGCCAGGGAGTCGAATTCGCGCCCGAAGGGAGAAGCGGTATTGGTGAGGCGGGCGATGCGCCCGTCCAGGCCGTCGAAGAGGATGGCCCAGCCGATGGCCTTGGACGCGTTGTCAAACGCCATCAGGGCTTGGCCAGTCCCCGCGCCGGCCGCCACCATCTGCCCGCCGCGCAGTGTGGAAAGAATGGCGAAGTAACCGCAGACCAGCGTTCCTACTGTGAAGAGGCTGGGGAGAAGGTAGACGCCGCGGCGAATTCCACGCCGGTTATTTTCAAGCTGGGGGGTTTGATTCGGAGGTTGCAACGATGCTACTCCCTGCCCGCACGCGGTCTCCAACCTTGACGCGCCACTCGACCGCGGGGGCTACCAGCAAATCGACGCGCGAGCCAAACTTGATCATGCCCACCCGCTCGCCGCGCTCGAGCACATCACCCAAACGCTTCCAGAATACGATACGGCGAGCCAACAAGCCAGCGATTTGCTTCACCACCACCTCGCCTTGCTCGCCGGCCAGAGTGAAAACGTTCTGCTCGTTCTCGACGGAAGCCACCGCCAGCGAGGCGACTCGAAACGCGCCCTTCTTATAGTTAACGGCCCGGATGGCGCCGGCCATGGGCGCGCGGTTCACGTGCACATCCAATGGCGACATGAAGATGCTTAACCGCCGCACGGGCCGGCCTTCGTATTCTTCCTGGGCCAGCTCGACGACCAGCCCATCCGCGGGCGAAACAATGGCGTG
>PMYF01000062.1 GCA_003171295.1 Acidobacteriota bacterium
TACACCATCGGCGGCTATCAGGTGATGAAGAAGTGGCTGAGCTATCGGGAGAAGGCGCTTCTGGGGCGGGACCTCAAGGTGGAGGAGGCGCGCGAGGTCATGCGCATGGCGCGGCGGATCGCCGCCATCCTGCTTTTGCAGCCGGCGCTCGGCGCCAACTACGAGGCAGTGAAGGCCTCCACATGGTCGTGGAGTCCGAAGCACAGCTAGTTTCCGATGGCGCGGTCACAAACACGATTCTGCGATCGTGCAGGGGAGCCTCGTAGCAAGGAGGAACTGGGAGAGATGAAGGTCATCGCGAGGCCCTGTCCTTAGGAGTTGCCACATCACGCCTGCAGTCAGCCGCAAGATTAGAGGCAGGCTCAAGGATAGGCGGCTGATCTCGGAGGAATCTCGCAGCTCGGTTATCGCGCGGAGGATGCGCACGCGTGAAAACTAGCGAGCCCCTGGCCCAAAGCCGAATCGCAGTCGTCGACGTCGATCCAGCCTCCTCCTATCCCAGCGACGTGGCGTCACTCGCTAACGAGACACCCTGCTAGTCTGAGGGCTTGAATCTTCGAAAAGGAGACAACTGTGCGAAGTATCGGGTTCAAGTTCGACAAGGATGGCTTCACCTACGTGGTCCTTGAATCGCAAGGCACTGACCTTGAGATAGTCCATGCCGTTCAGTGCCGCGCGGATACTGCCCTGGACGGAGCGGAGAAGTTGCAATGGTTTGCGCGGGAGGTCCAGTCGGTGCTCGGTAAGCACGCTGTCGATGCAGCTGCGTTTCGAGCCATGGAGGTCCACACTGGGTCTTCGGCGCGCATCGCGCCGAGAGCGGAGATTGAGGGCGTCGCCCAGCTTGCCGCTTTGGAACACTCGCTCAAGGTTGTACTGACACCTGTGAGGCTGGCACGTATCAAGTCCAAGTTCGGGGTACGCACCAAGGACGGACTCCGATCCGCGATTGACGATCGCTACCCTCCTGGGCTCGCCAAGAAGTACGAAGACGCGTTCTCCGTGGCTGCCGCGGGCTTAAAGTAGGAGCCATGTCGGATTCTGACTTCGTGCGGTAGCCCGATAGCGGGAGCTTCGGGCGGGTGTGGCTCGCCAAGGCGCGCGCAGTCAAGCGCCGGCAATGGCGACGACCCGGCATCGCAACCTCATAGCCGTACATGACGCAGGCTTTGTCCTCGAGAAGTGGCGCCCAATAGCTTCATCATCCGCAAAATCCACGTGGGCTGATGCTCGTGTAAGCTCATGTGGACAGCGTCTGCTCATCAATCCATCGCAGGTTTTCTCGGATCAGGTCCGGTATCGGAAGTTCGTAGGGACAGCGAGTCACACACAGCCCGCATTCCGTGCAGTTTCTGGCTTTATCGATGGCTCCCGAGTGCGGTCCTTTCTGTAGGACCCCTTTTCCCATTCGTTTCACCATAGAGCGAATGCCCAACACCATCTGGATGGGAATTCTTTCCGCGCAGGGTTGGCAGTAATCACACCGTCGGCAGAAGACCTTCTCCGCTCGTTTCTGGATTTCCGCAATCTCCTGTTCCTCTGCCTGCGTCAACGAGTTCCCATCTTGAAACACATTCCAGTTTTCATCGAAGAGGTCTTTGTCCTCCACCCCGGGGATGATGAGAATCCCGGGTTGGGACAATACGAATTTCAAGGCCAGCCGGGCGTTCTCGATGACCCCACCGGAAAAAGGTTTCATCGCGATTACCCCGACGTTCTTCTCCGTTGCCTTGGGAATGATCTTTTCCCGGGCCAGGGGCTCGAGGAAGCTAAAGCAGACCATAAGGGTGTCGAAAAGCCCATCATCGAGGGCGCGATCCAGCACCTCCAGGCTGTGGCTGGTGATTCCAAGATGGCCGATCAGGCCTTCAGCTCTAGCTCTTCCCCCCCTCGCATCTCGTTGGGCTAATCTGTCCGGCCGACATGTGACACTCGACGTATGCCGAGAACGAGCGCAGCAAAGATGAAGTGCCCGAACCCTGAGCACGCAGGCTCTCGCGTGAAGCTGGACGGTACCTACGGAAAGCCCGGCCACCGGCGACAGCGCTATAAGTGCCTGCCAGGAGGGGGCGGAAAGCCGCATGTGTTCACCGAGCTTCTGCCGCGGGAGGAGTCCTGGCACAGCTCGTGCGAACACTGCGAGCGGCGGCTCGAGCGGCGCGAAGGACCCAAGGCGCCTCGCCACTACCAGTTCGTCGCCCGGGGGATCGCGGAGGCGCTGCAAGCAGTGGGGGCCGGCAGCACCTACATGCGGGCCTCTCGGGTGACCCGAGATCGCGCGAGGCGGTTCCGGTGCGATACCGAGACGGGCGAGCTGCGCGAGTCGCGTCATGGCCAGTTGCTCGCCGACTGGGTGGAGGTCTTTGCGCCGGTCGTCTTCGAGCCCTTCCGACCGACTGCCTGGCCGACGCAGGGGTCGCTGCTACTCGACCATCTGCCCTTTCGGGTGCGAGCCCTGGACGCAAGTGGGAGGCGAATCCCCGCCGGCACGGTGGCTTTCGATGTCTTCTGCGGCGTCGGCTTTGTCGCGGGCAAGCCCAAGCTCTGGCTCACAGAGGCGTTC
>PMYF01000332.1:0-785 GCA_003171295.1 Acidobacteriota bacterium
TGGTCGCGCACCCCGAAATTCACGCCTTCCTGCAGCAGCTAGTGGATGAAACCACACGCTGGCTTCAGCCCCACGAGAGGATTCGCCAGATTGTTCTGCTGCCCCGCGAACTGACCATCGCGGCCGGCGAACTATCCCCAACCTTGAAGGTGAAACGGCAGGTGGTGGAAGAGAAATATCGCGGCGCGATCGAAGAGATGTTTTCGCGGCATGCCCCGCACCCGGGCGCCACGCCGGAGGCGGCCCGGAGGCGGCCGGCCTAGGCGTTATTACAAACTAACCTGGATTTCTCACTACGGAATCGGAAGGGCGGCGCTTTAGAGTCTGTGTGAGAACGTGACTTCGGGCGCTGTAGCGGCGCTCTATGAGCGCCGAAGTCATTGATTCTCAAGACCGGCGGTCATAGACCAGGCTTGTCCAGATTACGCTCGATCCGGCGGGCGGCGGAGCCGCGCTCAACACTCGAAGAGGTTACTTCCTAACGGCCCCCCTCACCCCTTGCGCTTGGCCTGGTCCGCGACGGCCTGCGCGGCGAGCGCCGCGGCCTTGGGATCGCCCAGGTAGTAGTGCCGCAGCGGCTTCAGATCATAGTCCAACTCGTACACCAAGGGAATGCCTGTAGGAATATTCAATCCAACGATAGCTGATTCTGAAACGTTATCCAGATACTTCACGAGCCCGCGCAGGCTATTGCCGTGGGCGGCGATGATGACGCGCTTGCCGGAGCGCACCACCGGCGCGATGGTTTCATGCCAGTAAGGCAGGGTGCGCGCCACGGTGTCTTT
>PMYF01000332.1:819-4928 GCA_003171295.1 Acidobacteriota bacterium
TCCATGGTTTGCGCCTTGTTCAACCCTTGCAGCGCGCCGTAGTGGCGCTCGTTCAGCCGCCAGGTGTTGTAAACCGGGATCCACATCTGATCCAATTCTTCCAGCGCCACCCACAGAGTCTTGATGGCGCGCTTCAACACTGAGGTATAGGCCACATCGAAAACGAAGCCGTCTTGGCGGAGCTGGCGCCCGCATTCCCGGGCTTCCTCGAGGCCTTTTTCGCTCAACCCCACATCCGTCCAGCCCGTAAATAGATTTTCCTTGTTCCAGATGCTTTCCCCGTGCCGCACGAGAACCAACTTGTGCATGAATCCGTCTCCTTAGAAGATCGTGCTCGGAAAAATTCGAGGGGAGTATTATATGCGGAATCGGGACTCGATGGTGAATAGTGATGAATGAGGGTATTGTTCGGATTTACTTGTAGTGGGTCAGTTTCCTACTTACAGGCTGAACCATTTCCAGCGCCGGAACTATCTGAGCCGCCGTAAGTTGCAGAGAGACGAGCGACATGATTCCTCCAAGACAAACCGCAAAGGAACCTCCGAGTGCGCGACGATACAGGAGTTGGGTGACTTCGCTCTACCCTACGGCGTTAGGCAGGACCGATTGCCCTGGACGCGCCCGAGAGTGGTCGCTGCGAGCCGGTTGCGGGACAAACATCCGAGTAGTCCGTCATCCAGCCTAATAAAGGACGTTGTCGGCGTGTTCACGTCAGCCTCGCCGCGCTGCCTCGATGGCGCCGATGTCGATCTTCTTCATCGTCATCATCGCCTCGAAGGCACGCTTTGCCTCACCGCCACCAGCCGCAAGCGCATCGGTTAGCGCGCGTGGGGTGATCTGCCAGGAGAGGCCCCAGCGGTCCTTGCACCAACCGCATTGGCTTTCCGTGCCGCCATTGCCAACGATCGCATTCCAGTAACGGTCCGTCTCTTCCTGATTCTCCGTCGCGATCTGGAAGGAAAAGGCCTCGGTGTGCCTGAACGCCGGGCCGCCGTTGAGACCGAGACAGGGAATGCCCAGGACGGTGAACTCCACCGTCAGCACATCGCCCTTCTTGCCGCCCGGATAGTCACCGGGAGCCCCGTGAACAGCGCTTACTTTACTACCCGGAAAGGTGACGGCGTAGAAGCGCGCCGCCTCTTGGGCGTCCTTGTCGAACCAGAGGCAGATCGTGTTCTTTGGCTTCATGTTCGTGTGCTCCTTGTACTCGATCAGGGCGAACGCCGCGGTCTTTGCGTCGGTCCGTATCAGAGACGCACCAGTTCATCTGCTGATCTGCTATGGCCGACGGCTCAAATTGGTCACCGCCCGTCCTGCCCTTCTGAATTATATCGCTGGCAGGGATCGACTGCGAGATCTGAAGCTATGGCAGGCCAATTTCCGAGTGATCCCGATTCAGGTTCCTCCTAGGGGTAGATCACGCAAGTCGGCGTAGCCTTTACCGATCATGCCAGAATAGTCAGCTACTCGGAAGCTGGTCCGCCTGTTCGCGGCATTACGCCTCCCTTGTCGTCCAGCTTTAGCAACAGCTTTGCAATGACAACGGGAGTTCGGGAACTCGGAAACATACCCTCTCAGCTATGAGCCAGCAGTAAGTCTTGCGTATCCAACTACCACATCTGGTATACCGTCGGCCGCGTCTGCTGCATAATGGAAATGCCGGGTTGTATTGCAGCCGGACCCTGACTGGCTCTCGGTATAGCCTGATGTCTGACCGGGGCACCCCCTGGAGGGGGAACTCTCGAGGGAATCCCGGCGGTGAGCTATGAAATGCGCGCTAGCAGCGAGTACTCTTGCTTTCTGGGCGTTCGCCCTCTGTGCAGAAGTTTGGGCGCAAATCCCCGCGCCCGGGAGCCGACGGCCGCCGCCTGAAATGGGCGGATTCACGCTAAAAGTGGACGTCAACATGGTGCTGGTGGAGGCTACGGTTCGGGACGACAAGGGTAGGATTGCCGACGATCTTAAGCGAGAAACTTTCCGCGTGTTCGAAGATGGCGTGGAGCAGAAAATTATATATTTCTCACGTGACGAGCTGCCTTTGGCCGTGGCACTCGTGGTGGACGGCAGCGGGAGCATATCGCCGGTGCTCGGTGAACTGCACCACGCCGCCTACGACACCCTCTCGCAGCTCAAGCCAGAGGATCAAGTCGCCCTGTATGCCTTCGCCGCGCACCCCGAGCGCCTGGAAGATCTGACTACTGACCGAAGATCGATTGCCGAGAGCATCATGGGCATTGGCTCGGCGGGCGGCACCAACATCGCCGACGCCCTCTACGCGTCGATTGAGTATCTGGGGCAGGAGGCCCGCGAGCGGCGCCACGCGGTAATAATGGTCTCGGACAACGAGCCGACTGCGAAAGGAGAATTCACCGGCGACGACGTGATTCGGTTGGCGCTCGAGACCCAGACGATCGTTTACAGCGTCAGGTTCGGACGTGACCGCCTGGGAGGCACACTGAACGAGCCCGGCTGGATTCCTGGCGCGCGCTGGATAAGCAAGATCATGGACGAATCGGGCGGTGAGATAATCGATATGGCTGCCGTGGGATCGGTGCAAAAGGCCATGGCCGCCGTCATCACGCGGCTGAAACAGCGCTACACACTCGGCTACCAGAGTACTGACACTCGCGGTGATCGTGCCTTCCGCGAGATCGACGTCCGCCTCTCCGACCGCGCCCAAAATCCGAAACACCCGTACAGGATTTTCGCCCGCCGAGGCTACTACCCAGCGTTCGAGTCTGCCCCTCCCAGCACCGTTTCACCATAACCTGTCGTGCCCCCCGCATGCGCCCGGGATTGGTGTTTCTCACCAACCTGTCGATTTGCGCGTTTTTTTCTACCGCAGCAACCTATGTTAATGGGATTCGGCCGCTGGAGCTTCTTACAGCATAGATTGTGTCGATTTGTAGTACCACTTGCGCCCAAAGCGCGGATGTACTGTCTCCTGCTTTCGGGCGTGTCGGCGACTCGGAAGTTGGCCCTGCTGAGGGGCGGTAGTGATAAGTGTTGGGAAATCCCCTTACCACGACCTATCTGTCCACCGTGCCAAGTGCGTTATGAGGAAATAGATCCTGCCTTGTCGCCCAGGGTTTACCAATGATCCGTCGCGCATGACGTGAACATTCTGGTCGGTTGACAGCGCACTCGTAAACTATGATGAGTGGGTACTTCACCGGGTTGGGAATGAAAAACGCCCGCACTGACATTGGCCAAACTGACCCGCTACCAAAGTGAGCGAGGTAGCGCGGAGTTGTCTTCTAACTCCGCGGGTAACGCATACACTGCTTTTCATGTATGCGCTCCGGCAACACGCGCAACATCTCTCGCCACGCGTCCTAACCCTGGCCTGTCCTGGCTTCTGAACGGTCGCCGGGTACTGTCCTAATTTGCAAAGCTGTGCTCGAGGAAGCTGTGCAGGGGGTCGGAGCTTTAGCTCCGACATGAGCGGGCCGCACGGACTCAGGGGCTTTAAGCCCCTGAAGCTTCAGGGCCTAAAGGCCCCGCTTCAAGTCTTGGCTATTGTCGGACCTGAAGGTCCGACCCCCTTTCCGCAAGTCGCGGCACCAAATTAGGACCCTGCCGGTCGCCGACATAAAAGGCAATGTCGGCGCCGCGGTAAGAGCAGGGGTAATGGTGTCATTTGCGAGAACCGGGCGCTCCGAGTCGCAGTCATTCCCGCGAAAGCGGGAATCTACTCTGCGAGCCTTTGGAAATGCGCCGCCGACGGACTCGATTCCCGCTTTCGCGGGAATGACCAGTGATTTGAATGCGATCCTATTCCAAATGACACCAGTACCAGAACAGGTATCGGCGGCTGGACCGGATTTCTCATCAAGGTCGGTTGCCTCTCTCGCGCAGCCGGAAGGGCGGGGGTTCACCCCCGCCCCAGGGGCGGCCATCCACCCTCTATGTGTCTCGCACCCCGCCCGTGTGGCAAAGATTCAGCTTTCCCTCGTTCGCGTCCCAAGCTGATTCTCGGCCAGGGCGCGGGCGATTTCGAGGAAGCCCTGCGCGGCGGCGGAGAGGGTGGAATGGCGGCGGTAGATCAGGCGGAGTTTGCGCTGGATGCGCAATCCGCTGACGGACAAGGCGACGAATTCGCGCCGCGC
>PMYF01000689.1 GCA_003171295.1 Acidobacteriota bacterium
CTCCTTCACCGGCGGTGGCGGCGGTGGCGGTGGCGGGGGGACCGTTACGGTGACGCGGGCGGTGGCACTCTGCGTGCCGCCCGGGCCGGTGGCGGTCAGGGTGTAGGTGGTGGAGTCCTGCGGGGTGACGGACGAGGAACCCTGTGCTTGAACCTTACCTGCTGCCGGTTCCAAGTCCAGTTCGGTGGCGTTCTGAGAGGTCCAGCTCAACGTGACGGACTGGCCTTTCTCAATGGTGCTCGGTTCTGCGGTCAACGTCACGGTGGGCGCTGGCGGTGGCGGTGGAGGAGGCGGTGGCGGTGGAGCAACCTCCTTCTTTTTATGGCAGGCGCCTGCCAGTAGAATAACTCCCAAAATTCCGACGAGAACCGCAAGACTGCGTTTCTTCGTTCGCATGCTTGATCCTCCTTGATCGGCTGAAAAAATCTCGTGATCCCGTGGCAACATGAAACTACCCGGAACTACCCCTCCCATCGCGACAGGTCGAGTACAAGAGAACTTCCCTGCACAGGAGGGACGAGGGCGTTTGTAAGCAGAGATACTAACATTAGAACGAAATAAAACACAACGGCTTGCTGCGAAGATTTCTTGCACCGCGACGACCGGCCAAAAAGTAACTTTTGTCGCTTTTGACCGGAGGCCCGCAGCGTGCGGTCTTCCGCGCTGTCTCCCTACTGGGTCCGCCCGCGTTTTGAAATAGGTCGTATTGCGATGTAATTTCCACACCTCGCACCGGGCCCCGTGAGGCAGGCCGTCCGGAAAGGGGCTGGGCTTCCCGCGGGGAAGTCAATTCGACCAGTTTGGATTCCAATTCTCTCCATTTTGGGTCAGTTGCTTGGGGTCCTGGCCGTTGGCGAGCATCGTCCACACCTGCCGGGATCGGGTGCGCGTGGACTCAAACGCCAGGTGGCGGCCGTCCGGAGACCAAGTGGGGTGCTCGTTGCGCGCGGCGTCGTGCGTCAACTGAATAATGCGGCCGCTGGCAATCTCCATGACGTAAATATCATAGGTTCCGGTGTCGCTGACGCGCCAATGAAAGGCCATAAAAAGGCCGTTCGGGGACCAGGAAGGGCTGCTGGCATCGCCGCCCAGGGTCGTCAGCCGGCGCAGGTTGGTGCCGTCGACCGACATGACATAGATCTGCGGCGAACCGCTCCGATCGGAGACAAACGCGACTTCGTTGCCGGTCTTGGGATTCCAGGCCGGAGAAATATCCACGCCGGGAGAGAAAGTGAGACGCTGCAGGTTGAACCCGTTGGGCTCCGAAAGATAAATCTCTGGGTCGCCGCTCATGCTGGAGCAGAAGGCGATTTTCTTCCCGTCTGGCGACCAGGCCGGAGTGGTGTTGAGACCCTTATAGGCCGGGAAGGGAATGCGCCGGTTGGTTTCGAACGAGAAGATGGAGATTTCCGGGTTGCCCGAAGCGTAAGTAGTGAAAGCCAGCCGGCTGTTGTCGGGTGACCAACGCGGCGTCGTGGAGATCGAGCCAAAGCTGGTGATGGGATGCTGGTTGAATCCGTCGTAGTCCATCACCCAGATCTCCGCGTGGTGCGTGCGATTGCTAGCGAACGCGATGCGCGTCAGGTTGATCCCCGAAACTCCGCCGCCCAGCGCCTGGATGATCTCATTGGCAAAGCGGTGCGCCGCCTCCCGCGTCGAGACTTCATTTAGGGTAGAGACGTAGCGCTTGGCCAGCACGCCGGGATTGGCCTCGTTGCCGAGGTCAAAGAGCCGGGCGGTGATGACCAGATTGGAGTTGATGTTCTCCGTCTTTCCGAAGACAAGCATCTGGGCGGAAGTGGGAGGGCTGGTCCAGGCCTTGAAATCCACGTCCAGCGGCTCCTCCGGCAGCTTCACTGGATTGTAGCTCTTACTGACCAGGTCGAGAATTCCGGCCTTGTCGAGGTCGTTCCAAAGAACCTGGTTGAACTCCTGGGTCAGGCTAACCAGCGTCTGGTCGACGGACTTGGGGGGGAACTCCGCCACCGCCAGCCGGATTCTTGGCGATCCCAGGTTGATACCCGTGCTGAACCAATCCTGGCTTTGCACAGAGCGCGCCGTGAAAAACAGGGATGCGAGAATGGCAACGACCAGGAGGAAGGGAAGCGTAATTTTCTGCCAGCTCATCATCGTGAAGGGCTCCCAATATACTAGGATGCGTGCCAGATTGCAAGCCGATGTCTCGCATTGTGATATGTTTCCGCCGGGGACGGAGGGCCCGGAGCGTGCCTAGTGGCGGTGAAAATCAAAGAAAAACTCGACTTTGACGCCTCCGCCCGGATAGTCGGGCGGTAGAGGCGGCAGCGGGCTGGAGGCCAGGATCGCGCGCATCGCGGAGCGATCCACCTCGGGAACGCCGCTGCCCTGCGTCATCTGCAGGCCGGCAATGGATCCGTCGCGCGAAATCTCAAAAGTTACGTAAACGCGTGGAGCTGAAGTGATGCCCGGGCTGACGGTGGAAAGCAGCCAGTTGCTGCTGATGCGATTGCGCACAGCCGTCACGTACCAAGCGTAGCGCTCGCCGAAATTGCCGCCTTCGCCCATGGTGAGGCCGCCGGAACCCGCGGCGTTGACCACCTGGGTGTAGGTCATGGTGGGCGCGCCGCCCTGACCGAAGGGGATGGCGTTCTCCGGCGGCTCGAGTTCGGCCTTCTGGAGACGCTTATTGATCCTCTCCACCTTCTCGACTTTGACCGCGGATTTGAACTTGGGGATTTCCTCTGCCGCGGGAGGTGGCTCGACCCGGGGCTTGGGCTCGGTCTTGTAAAGCCCCGGGTTCTGGGTTGCTACCGTACTGGGAGTGGAGAGCATGGGCGCCGGCAGTGGAATGCCGGGCAGGGAACTGACTGCGCNNCAGCAGCGTCCCCCGCAGCGTTCCGCGGCGTTCATCCATCAACGTGATGGTGGGCGTGCTCATGCGGCGGCACCCGGCCTATGTCTCCGGCTTCGTCTCCAGCGGTTCCGTCACGATATTGAGATTGGTGAGATTGGCTTGCTTTAGCGCATCCACCACTTGGGCAAAGGCTCCGAAGGGAACACCCTGGTCGCAACGGATGAATACGGGCTGGGTACCGGCGCCCTTGAATTGGTCGAGGACGCGGACCCCGAGCCGATGAATATTAACGGCGTCATTACCAACGTAAATATTCTGCTTCTTGTCGATGGTGATGACGACTTTTTCCTCGGAAACCACCTTGACGGTCTTGGTCTTGGGAAGGTCCACCTCGATGCCTGACTCGAGGATAGGAGCCGTCAGCATGAAAATGATCAGCAGGACCAAGACCACATCCACGAAGGGCGTGATATTGATCTCCGAAAGGGAAGTTTGGGTCCTGCCCCTAGGGGCGGTGAAGGCCATCGTTCACCTCGTGATGGGGCGCCGCACAAGGCGCCCGGTAAAGCGGGCGGCGATCGGATAGGGGTCCGAGAGGTGAACTCTCAATCCGTAAAATGCCGCTCGGTCATATTCAGGAACTCCAGGGAGAAGTCATCCATCTGGTTCCCGAACTCTCGAATGCGTTGTAGAAAGATGTTGTAAGCGATGACTGCGGGAATGGCTGTGAATAAGCCGGCCGCAGTAGTGATGAGAGCTTCGGAAATGCCTGGGGCCACACTGCGCAGCGAGGCTGTGCCGGCAGTTCCCATGCCGTGGAAAGCGTCGATGATGCCCCAGACGGTTCCAAACAGCCCCACGAAGGGCGCCACGTTGCCCGTGGTGGCGAGCCACGTCACCCACTTTTCCAGGCGGGACAATTCACCCGAGGCCCCGATCTGCAAGGCCCGGCGCACCGCTTCCAGGCTGCGAATCCGCGGCTTGGCCGGATTCTCGGCCATGGCGGCCTGGCTTTCAATTTCACGGTATCCGGAGTAAAAGACCTCCGGGAGGGGGCTCTCCTTCAGCGTGCGGCAGAAAGCGCGGATTTCCGACAGCTTCTTGCTTTGCCGGAACACTTTCAGAAACTCCTGTGATTCGCGCCGGGCCGCCCGGAATCCTCGATACTTCTGGAAAATGATCGCCCAGGAGAGGACGGAAAAAGCCAGCAGGATCAGCAAAACGAGCCTGGCCACCGGTCCCGTATTGGTCAAAAGTTGCCAGACTTCACCTTGATAGAAATTCTGGTAGAACAGCAGCAGCGCAGCAGTCAATTAGCCTCCCTGGAAATTCCAGGAATGTGAATGAAATCCATCAATTGAACCTAGCACAGCCTCTGGGGGCAGTCAACGAAGGAACCGTCAGTGCGAAGCATTGGGGAGGGCCGCCGCTTGTGCCGGAAGCGCGCCCTTCACATCCCAGGATTCGCCGAGACAGCGCACGAGGAAGCCCGGTGCGGAGGCCCGATGTGATAGACTTTTACACTTGACGTCCATGCTGCGCGAGATTCACATCCAGAATTACGCCGTCATCGACAACCTGGCCGTGGAATTTACTCCCGGCCTGAACCTGTTATCGGGAGAAACGGGCTCGGGCAAGTCCATCCTGGTGGATGCATTGGGACTGGCGCTGGGCGGGCGCGCCTCTCCCGAGGTCATCCGCACCGGGCAGGAGCGCGCGCTGGTCACAGCAGTTTTCTCTGCGGAGGGGAAAGCCCCCTGGTCCAAATGGTTGGAGGAGTTTGGCGTGGCGCCAAGCGAAGAGGCAGATCTGATCCTGCGCCGCGAAATCCAAGCCGGCGGCAAGAGCCGGATGCTGGTGAACGACCAGCCCATTACTTTGGCGGCCGTTCGCTCGCTGGCGCGCGGTTTGGTGGAAATGCACGGCCAGAATGAGCACGTGGCGCTCTTCGCGCGCGAAGCGCAGCTCGGCCTGCTCGACCAATTCGCGGAGCTGGAGACGGACCTTGAACAGGTCCGCAGCCTGCACGCCCGGCGGCGCAATCTCGAGCAGGAACTCACCAGCCTGAGCCACAACGAACAGGAGCGATTGCGGAGCATCGACCTCCTGGGTTTTCAGGTGCGGGAACTTGAGCAAGCGCGCCTCGAACTGGGTGAAGACGTGCGCCTGGAAGAAGAACGGCGGATTCTCACCAATCTGGAAAAAATCCGGGCCGCCGCGGCGAGCGCGTTCGCTGAGCTATACGAAGATGAGGGTGCGGCGCTTTCGCGCCTGGCGGCCGCCGCCCGGCAGATCGAGGAACTGCGGCATTACGATAGCACAGTGGAAGCCCAACTCGAACCGCTGGCCGGGGCACGCGCCACCCTGGAGGACCTCGCCTCGTTCCTGCGCGACTATGTGGGAAAACTCGAAGCCAATCCCCAGCGCCTGGAAGAAATCGAGGACCGACTGGCGTTGCTCGACCGGCTGAAGCGGAAGTACGGGAACAGCATCGAAGCTGTCCTGGCTTATGCCGTCGAGACGCGTCACCGGCTGGCCGGCCTGGAACACGCCGATGAGCGGCGGGAAGTGGTGCGGCAGGAACTTGAAAGGGCCTCCGGCGACTATCGAAAGGCGGCCGAGGCGCTTTCCGCAATGCGGCGGGCGGCGGCGAACAAACTGGTTAAAGTGGTGCGCGAGGAATTGGTGCAATTGGGGATGGAAAAGACGCGCATGGAAGTGCTGTTTGCCAGCGCAGGGGATGGCCAGGGCGGCCCGGCGGGAATCGATGAAATTGAGTTTCGTATCTCCCCCAATCCTGGCGAAGAGCTGCGCGCGATGGAGAAGATCGCCTCGGGCGGCGAGATCTCGCGCTTGATGCTAGCGATGAAAACCGTGGTGGGGCAAGCCCGCGTCAGCCGCGGCGCGCGCGGGTCGCGGCGGAGTACGCCAACCTTCATTTTCGACGAGGTCGACGCGGGAATCGGGGGCCGAGTGGCGGAGTCCATCGGCCTACGGCTGAAGCGGCTGGCGCGTGATGCCCAGGTCCTGTGCGTCACCCACCTCGCGCAAATCGCCTGTTTCGCCGATCACCACTTGTACGTCGAGAAATCCACGCGCGCCGGTCGCACGGTGACCACCATCAAACCCCTGGAAGGGGAAAAGGAACGCGCTGAGGAACTGGCTCGCATGCTCTCCGGCAGTCAGATTACCGACGCCGCGCTCGAACACGCCGCCGCCATGCTGCGGCAGGCAGCTGGCTGAAGATTGCCAGCCTGGGAGGCGACAAGACCGGGACGCCTCATTCCGTCGCGCCCATCCGCACACCTTTTCCGTGTCCGTTGCGGAGTTGCTGCCCCGTTGATTTTCTTTTGCCAAATCTCGCGGGAGATGTTAATCTTGCTGCGTGCATAAGTAGAAATGAGAAGCGAGGAGATTGGCGGATGCCGGCGGCCCGTGAGTCCAAAGTCACAACGATCGAACGGTTTCGAGTCCATCCCAAGGATACGGGCTCACCCGAAGTTCAAATTGCGCTGCTCAGCGAACGGATCAGCTACCTGAATGAGCACTTCCGTGCTCACCGGAAGGACCACGCTTCGCGGCGTGGTTTGCTGAACATGGTGGGCAGGCGCAAGCGCCATTTGGAGTATCTGAAGCGGCGCGACCCTGAAGCTTACAAACGGGTCATCGAGAAGTTGGGCATTCGCAAGTAGCCCGGTGTCGGAAGCGGCAGGTTCGAATTTTGTCAATAGACAGGCTGGCAGGTCGAGGCGACCCCCCGGTTTCCCGGTGCGGGTCGCTTTTACTTTTAAGGGCGCCTGCGGCCCGGGCTTAGGATTCCCGTCCAGTTACCATCCGCCTCGAATCGCAACTCCCTGAAGATCCTACGTGCCTGAGCAGGCAGTGAGGGGTCAACAAGACCGGCGGTAAGCCAGCAGGCGCTGGCCCGTTCGGCGCCCCCTTGCCGTGGGCTCAACCAAGTATTCTGGAGGACTTAGATGGATCAAGTAAGTATTGCCCTGGGTTCGAATACCCTTTCAATTGAATGTGGCAGGGTGGCAAAGCAAGCCAATGGAGCCGCCTACGTGCGCTTCGGTGACACGGTGGTGCTGGCCACGGCTTGTTCAACCAATCCACGCGAAGGGATCGATTTCTTTCCCCTTACGGTGGACTATCGTGAATACACTTACGCTGCGGGGAAGATTCCCGGCGGCTTCTTCAAACGTGAAGGACGGCCCACCGAGAAAGAGATTCTAACCAGCCGCCTGACTGACCGGCCCATCCGGCCTCTCTTTCCGGAAGGGTTTAAGGATGAAACGCAGGTTATCGCCCTGGTACTTTCCGCCGATTCCGACAATAACCCGGACATCATCGGACTGGTAGCGGGCGCCGCCGCGCTTTATCTTTCCGACATTCCTTTCTATGCCCCGCTGGGCGCAGTGCGCGTGGGCTTAGTGGAAGGGCGGTTGACCACCAATCCCACCTACGCGGAGATCAAGAGCAGCCCGCTGAACCTGGTGGTGGCAGGGACGGAAGACGCCATTGTGATGGTGGAGGCGGCCGCCAAGGAGGTTTCGGAAGCGTCCATCATCGAGGCGATCCAATATGCACATGGGGAGATCCGCAAGATTGTTGCGGGGCTGAAGGAGCTCTTCCAAAAGATGGGCATAAAGAAGCGGGAATTCACCGCGCCCGTGCGCGATGAAGCGCTTTACCAGGAAGTGTGCAGCAAAGTCCAGGAACCGCTGCACGAGGCTATGGACACTTCCCGGTACGTCAAGCTGGAGAGCCATCGCAAGATCGTGCAGTTGCGCAAAGCGCTGGTGGAAAGCTACCCCGAGGACGATGCGGCCAAGCGCCGGCTGGTGTCGCACTATTTCGACAGCCTGGAAGAACGCCTGTTCCGCGACGACGTGGTCCTGAAGCATCAGCGGGCCGACCGGCGAGCCTTCGATCAGGTGCGGCAGATTACTTCCGAGGTCGGCATCCTGCCGCGCACGCACGGTTCGGGGTTGTTCACGCGCGGCGAGACGCAGGCTTTGGTGACCGTCACACTGGGGACTGCGGAAGATCAGCAGCGCCTCGACGTGCTGGAGGGCGAGGCATTCAAACGCTTCATGCTCCACTACAACTTCCCGCCCTTCAGCGTGGGAGAGGTTGCGTTCTTGCGGGGTCCGGGTCGCCGCGAAATCGGCCACGGGGCACTGGCAGAACGTGCCCTGATCAACATAATTCCAGAAGAAGCCGATTTTCCTTACACCATCCGCGTGGTCTCAGACATCTTAGAGTCGAACGGTTCGTCTTCGATGGCCACGGTCTGCGGCGGAACGCTGGCGCTGATGGATGCCGGGGTTCCGATCAAGGCGCCCGTGGCGGGAATCGCCATGGGCTTGGTGAAGGAAGGCGACCAGTACGCGATCCTCACGGATATCGCGGGCCCCGAAGATCATTATGGGGACATGGACTTCAAAGTGGCGGGCACGAAGGACGGCATCACGGCGTTACAGATGGATATCAAGACCACCGGCATTACGCCCCAAATTATGTCGGAAGCCTTAAGCCAGGCCCAGGTCGCACGCCTCCACGTGCTTGGCAAGATGCTGGAGACGCTGCCCGGACCGCGCACAGACATCTCGGGTTTCGCACCACATATCTATGCACTGAAGATCAATCCGGCGAAGATCGGCGAACTCATCGGTCCCGGGGGCAAGGTTATTCGTGGGATCATTGAGCAGACGGGCGTCAAAATCGATGTGGAAGATGATGGCAGCGTCAACGTGGCCGCCACCGACGAGCCCTCCGCGGCGAAGGCCATAAAAATGATCCGTGATTTGCTGGCGGATGCCGAGATCGGCAAGACCTACCTTGGTAAAGTAGTCCGGCTCGCGGATTTCGGCGCTTTCGTCGAAATATTCCCAGGGACCGACGGCTTGTTGCACATTAGTGAGGTTGCTGAGCATCGCATCCGTGACATTCGGGAAGAGCTGAAGATGGGCGACCAGTTGCTCGTGAAAGTGATCGCGGTCGAGGGCAACAAAGTGCGCTTGAGCCGCAAGGCCGTTTTGCGTGACCAGCGCGCCAAGACCGGCGCCAAGCCGGAACCCGCTGGACCCGCCGGGCCGCAAGAGGAGCACGGCGAAAAGCACTAAGCGGGAGGGCTCTTCAGAAACCCTCTGGCTTTTCTGACTGGCGCCGGTTTCACCCGCACGGCGGGAGGACCGGCGCTTTAGTTTTTGGCAGGGGCCGCCCACACCTCGCGAAGCTGTGAAAAAATAAACAATCTCACGCCAAGACACCAAGGTGCAAAGACTCGCAAAAACAACAGCTTTGTTTTCTTTGCGCCTTCTACGACTTTGCGCCTTGGCGTGAAATGCTTTTGCTCATCCCGGGATATCTTCACAGCTTCACCTGCTCCGGGACCCAAAATCCAGCGTCCAAACCTTAAATTATTTTGCGGCGTTACGGGGGTTCTGGTAGAATCCGCGCCCGGATGGTGCGATGCTTTCGCGTCGAACTTAGGCGTTACCACGCCATCGCCGGATAACCTGCTTGTGATGTGCTTCTTCGCGCTCGCTTGTGCCCGTTGTCTTAACCTGCAGGAGGAAAAGCCATGGGGTATCTCGACAAGCTCGATCTCAACAGCAAACTGGAATCGAAGGGTGAATACGAAGAGCTGCTGCAAGAGTATCAGTTCAGGCTTCTGAAGTTGCAGCGCAAGATTATCGAAAAGCGCATCCCCCTCGCCATAGCCTACGAAGGGTGTGACGCGGCCGGCAAGGGAGGAAACATCAAGCGGCTGACCGAAGCCCTTGACCCCCGCGGCTATGAAGTGCATCCGATCGGGGCCCCCAGTTCTGGCGAGAAAGCGACACATTGGTTGCGCCGCTTCTGGCTGCGGCTGCCGCCACGCGGCCGCATCGGTATCTTCGACCGCACCTGGTATGGGCGCGTGTTGGTGGAGCGCGTTGAGAAGTTTGCGAAGAAAGAGGAGTGGCAACGCGCCTACCGTGAGATCAACGAATTTGAACGCACGCTGACTGACGACGGCTTGGTGCTGGTCAAGTTCTGGATACACATTTCCAAAAAAGAGCAGCTCGATCGCTTCAAGAAGCGCGAAAAGGATCCCTGGAAGAACTGGAAGCTGACCGAAGAGGATTGGCGCAACCGCGACAAGTGGGACGACTACATCGCAGCCCTGGAAGAGATGTTCGAGAAAACCGACACGGAGCATGCTCCCTGGACCATCGTGGAGGGCAACTGGAAGTGGTGGGCGCGGATCAAGGCCTTGA
>PMYF01000684.1:0-1044 GCA_003171295.1 Acidobacteriota bacterium
GCCGTCGGGAAAACTCAGCCGGAAGGCGATGTTCTCATCCACTTCGCGGAAGACCTCGGGAAGGTCGGTCCACTGGTAAGCCGCCGCCTCCAGCGGGTCCTTGCCCGCCACCCAGCACGCTGTGTTGATGCAGTAGATACCGACGTCCGGCAGCGCCCCGCCGCCTGCCAGCCGCCGGTCGAAATGCCAGGGCGCGACTTTGGGCCCCGGCCGCAGAAAGATCGAGAAAGCCGAGTGGATGATCTTCAGCCGCCCCAGTTTGCCGCTTGCGGCGAGCATTTTCAGGTCCAGCGCGGCGGGCTCAAAGTACTTGCGATANNCCATAGGCTTTTCGCAGAGCACGTGCTTGCCCGCGGCCGCCGCCTGCAAGGTGAACTCCGCGTGCGTGCTGTTATTGGTGGCAATGTAAACCGCCTCGACCTGCGGATGATTCAAGCAGAGCGCGTAGTCGCGGTAGTGGTAATAGTTGCTCGCGCCGAACTTGCCCGCCAGGCGCCGCGCCTTGCGTTCGTCGCCACTCACCAAGGCCACCAGCTTGGCTTTGCGACTCTTGCGGAAACCGGGCAGCACCACGTGTTGCCCAAAATGCCCTAACCCGACTACGGCGTACCCAACGCGACCTGAAGCTGCCATATTCGTTCTCCCTTCCTGCCAGAATGAAAGCCATACGCTTCCTTTGATTATGAATCGGTTGTCAAGCCGCGGCGCGCACGGCCCTTGAGAAGTCGCGCAGGCTATAATAAGATTTCCGGCGCGAGTAGGGATCGAGTTCAGTCCCGAGTTGGACTTATGCCGATGTGTCCCATATGTGCGGCGGCTCTTCCGGAGGGGATGCGCTTTTGCCTCCAGTGCGGCGTTCCGCTCCCCGCCGCCGTTAACGCCGAAACCAATTCTCCGATCCAGTGGTCAGCAGCGCCTCCGGAGGCGGCTCAGGAGTTGCCTCCTGGCCGCCCTGCGCCCTCGCCGAACTCCACCATCCCCTTGAGAATATCCCCTTCTCCGATGATTGCGCCGCGCGAAGGTGTGCCGCTCGAACGCCCGCGA
>PMYF01000684.1:1058-7486 GCA_003171295.1 Acidobacteriota bacterium
CCACCCGGAACTCTCAAGCCCCAATCTCAGCCGGCACCCCCTGCGGGGTCGCCGGTCAAGAACGCACCGGCAACTTCTCCAACGGCCGGCACACCCGCATCGATACAGCCCAACGCAGAAGTACCCATCGCTCCTACACCTCCTGATTTCCCAACGCCAGCCGCAGATCCCCAGCCAGGATTTGTGGGCCGCCTGAAAGGGCTCTTCAAGAAGGATTGACCGGCCCCTCAGGACGCAGGTAGTGGGTCAGTTTACTGTAGCGGCACTCTATGAGCGCCGGAATCTATTGAATCAAAAGCCGTGCGCAACAGAGTCATCAAGAAGCTGAGGAATTAGCTCAGGACAGACTCGAATGACGCTTTTTGCCCCGAATTATCATGCAAATAGTGCATTTTTTGCCAAAAAACCCGATGGATTGTAGGCCATTTTGTCATGCTCGCCTTTGTTTTCATACACATCCCCGGAGGTTCCTTCATTTTTAACATCTCTTTGGGTGATTCTAGCTTTCTTGATGTTTGTCATGAATTTTTGGGCCACCCGGCTCGTAGAGGCTCTCTCAAAACTCGTCGTCGCCCGCGCCGCCTGCGTTTGCTTGCGTGGAAAACCGGTACGAGGTGCGGCATACATACCTCAATATTGTAGCCTCCGGCCCCAGGGTATTGTCAATTGGGGTACGTTACTTTGTGCCTACCGGTAGATTCTGAATTCTGACATCCGGCAGAAACTCATCGTTTGGGGGTGCAAGGTGAACCTGTGCCACATGCTATCGGGCGTCTTGGCCTGGTGCGGGGTCAAATTTTGCATCGGGGCGGGACTGCTGGCGAGAGATCCCGGAATTGTAGCCCCAAGCCCCGCACACATGGCACAAGACGCCAGGTGTGCGCTACCCGCGACTCCGTCCACATAGATTTTGCGCCGCTTCTCGCCATCAGGTTTGATGGTGATGTCGGGCAGAGCGCCATCGACAATCACTTCGTCATCGCCGGGTTGGGGCGGAATAGGTTCTTCACTATCGCCGGTCGGCGCCACGTCATCAGGCGGGGTGATGGGATCATCGTCGCCCGGCTCGTAAATCTGCACCGGTTCGCCGTCAAAGTCGGGATCGGCGAAGTGGTTGGTTGCTCCACGAAAGTCAATGAGGGTGAAATAGAACTTCTTGGTATCCTCATGCACGCGGGTGCCACGCCCGATAATCTGCTTAAATTCCGTCATGGAGCCGACAGCGCGGTCAAGCACGATGAGGCGGCAGGTTTGAGCGTCCACACCGGTGGAGAGTAGACGCGAGGTGGTGACGAGGACAGGATATTTCGCTTCCGGATCGATGAAGTTGCCGAGCTCAGCCTGCCCCTCCGTGTCGCTGCCGGTGATGCGCATGGCGTAGCGGTGATTTTCGTCGCAGAGGTCCTTGTTCCCATTAATCAGGGCCTGCCGCATGCGGGCGGCGTGCTCCTCATCCACGCAGAAGACGATGGTCTTCTGGAAGCGGTTGCCGCTCTCCCTGAGGAAGTCGGAGACCTTTGCCGCGACCAACTTGGTGCGATCATCGAGAACGAGGATGCGGCCGTTGGTGAAGCCGACCTCCTCACGGACCTGCGTCATTTCATCCCAACCGGCCAGTTTTACGGCAGGGCTGATGAACTTGGTGCAGATGTCCCGCTCGCTGAGGTCTTTCTTGTTCATGTGGGTAACCCGGCGAGGTGGCGGACCCTATGCTGCCAAGAGAGGCGCGGGTCGTCTTTAATGCTCATGGGCTCCAAGTGCCGAGGGTGGCTTCTACCTTATCCTAAGCAGCAANNAATAATGGATGAATCTCACGCCGGAATGAGGAGAAGAAATGACTGAGCGACGGTTGGTGTGGACTGTGCTGGCAGGCGGGCTGCTCCTGATGAGCCAGATGCTTTGGGGGGCGGAGATTGCTCTCGAGGGCGCGCCCGCGGACACCGGCTTTAACTCCGGTTCGCTGGCAGTCCTTCACGCCACGCTGGGTGGGGTCAAGGGGGGAACGAACCGCTACGTGGTCTTTGCCGATATTCAGTACGCCGGGACGACCTCGGTCACGAGCGTGCAGATGAACCAGGTCGCGCAGGGGCGGCCAGGCGTGGCGGAATTTGAAGTGGGCTGGCCGATTCCTCCCCAGGCGCCCACCGGCCTTTACACGGTGACTCTGCGCGCCGAAGACCGGACTGAACACCAACCCCTGGGAATGCGGAAGATTCGCGGCTTCGTCGTGTACAAGAAGCTAGTGCGAATTTCGCGCGTCACGATGGACAAGACCTTCTATACCGTCGGCGAACCCATTGCTTGCGAGGTAGCGATCGAGAACTTGTCGGACGGTGACCTGAAGGACTTGCGCGTGGAGTTCTCGAACGAGAACTATCCCTGGATCGCGCTCTTTGGGCAGGAAGGACACGAAAATCCCGCCCTGGCGATCAAGGTGTTGCGCGACCACCTGAATATTCCCGCGGGGGGCGCGGCAACCGTCCCCATGATGCCTGCCGGGACAGCCACCCTGCTGCAAGGCCAGCAGAAGGATGTGGTCGGTTCCGGGCTGCCGGCACGGAATGAAAAAGTTCCTCCGCCGGAAGTGGATATGTACACGGTCGCGGTGTGGAACGCCGGGCGCACGGTGCTTTACGACATGCAATTCACCACGCCGGCCATCGTCCGCACTTGGGACCGCGACCTGCCCAAGCCCTACAGCCGCAACTACACCCACCCCTACAACACCGACATCGACTACACGAAGTACCGGGAATTCTACCCGCCGGGGCAGCTTTCGGCAGCCATCACCGTGGACCATCCGCATACCCTGTTTCGCCCCGGCGACGCCGTGCCAGTGAAGCTGACTGTAAAGAACCCGAGCGACGAGGCGTGGAGCGGGGCGCATGTGGAAGTGAAAGTCANNTCGCGTGTTGCTGAGGCCGTGGCCTGGACCGTAAGCGATCAGGATGCGATCGGTCTATATTCCCTGAAGTTCTCGGTGGTGGATTCCCAGGGAAAAGTCCGTGCCACGACGAGCCTGGAAATCGCCGTGAATCAGTTGCCGCCCTCCCTGCTGGTGATCAACCCGCATGAGGATGACGAGCACGCCTATGCCGGGCTGATCCGCGCGGCTGTCGAGGCCAAGATTCCCGTTGCGGCCGTGATCCTCACGGGCGGCGACGTGGGCGTGTGCGAACGCTACTACGACAAGCCGTGCAGCCCGAATGAGGCGCGCGAATTCGGCAAGGTGCGCATGGAGGAAGCCGCGGAGGCGCTCGAACATATCGGCCTCACGCGCGATAAGCTCACCATCCTGGGACTGCCGGATGGCGGCTCTGGCGCGATTTGGTCGGAGCACAAGAAGTCTTCCGACCCTTTCCTTTCCATCTACCTCGCCTGCGACCACGCACCCTATGAAAACGTCTACAAACCCAACCTGCCTTACGCGCGTGATGCCGTCATCGAAGCGATCAAACAGATCATCCTCAACTTCCATCCGGCGATGATCGCCCTGCCGCATCCCGATGAGCGGCACGTGGACCACCGCACGACGAATTGGTTCGTTGTCAAAGCCTGTCAAGAATTGCTGAAGCAGAAATTGCTTGACCCACAGACGGTCGTGCTGGCCGACGAGTCTTATGGTTCGGGCGGCTTCAAGCCCGCTCCCTATAAATACGAGAGCTACGTTGTTCACATGAGCGGTGAAGCCGCGGCGCTCAAGCAGGAAATGGGCTGGATTTATCAATCGCAGGACGGGAACCTTTCCGAAGGAGAGAGGAAGACCTTCTCCGACCTTCCCCGCGAAGAAAAGCATCTGCGCATCGTGGATTGGCAGGACCACGAAGGGTGGAATGAGTAGGGGCCGGGGTTCGCGGGGATCAGGTTTCGGGCTGCGGGCAACAGAGGGGCAGGGTCTCAGGCAAGGTCGGTAGAAGACGCACGGAGTTCTTCGCCCTCCGGAATCGAGCGACTCCGGGCGGGGCGTCGGATGGCGCACCTGCTCTCGGACTATATCGGCGGTTGAGAACCCGATCTTGATTGGGTCTTCGGTGAGGAGAGCAAGCCCCGGGAATTCCACCGCCTGTGGAAATCCAAAGCCAACCCATTTAATTTCAGCTACCTGGGCTGTGGAAATAACGTTGGAACAAATCCTGGCCAGCCGGTCGCGAATTGTGTTCAGGCCACCGGGAGAGTTGCGCGGGAGTGGGACGGGGGAGCGTTCCCAGCGAAAAGTCACCGCATCGGGCAATAAGTCCTATAATATCAGACATATTGCCGTTATTATCTCGTCAAAATGACCTTCTATTGCGCGCTGGTGAGCCATCGGAATCAGAATTGCCCGCTTATCTGTGGTCAACGATTCTTAGCGTGTTTTGACCCGAACCCATTCTCCCACTGCCGCGGGCGGGCCGTGGGATTGCCAGAACTGAAAGGTTGAAGGTGCGGGCCGCAAGGCCTTATCATTGGTGTCTGAAAACAAAGCCCCGAAAATCCTATGAGCATCAACATTGGCTTGGACATCGGCGCCGTCAGTCTAAAGCTCGCGGCCATCGGCGGGCTGGACGACGGACCCCGATTTCAGGCCCTCGCAGAGAAATCCGAGACTTTCTATACCGCCTCCTTCCCTGACTCGAGCCCCTTTGCCACCCGCCCGCTGCTATTGTCACGTTATCGCCGGGTGCTAGGGAGCCCGATCCAGTCGACCTTCGACCTGCTGAAAGAGCTCTACGACTATGTGCCGGAGGAGGACGTGGAAGGCATCCGCGTGACGGGTTCCGGCAGCCAAATGATCGCCAAGGTGCTGGGCATCTATTTTGAGAATGAATTCCGGGCCATTGCCAAGGGACTGCGGGAATTCTACCCGCAAGTGCGTACGGTTTTTGAAATGGGAGGCGAGGCCTCAAAGTACCTGCGCCTGGACCCGAACATCACCGGCAAGCACCTGGGCATAGTCGATTACCAGACCAGCGGCGAATGCGCGGCTGGGACGGGCTCGTTTATCGATCAGCAGGCCTCGCGCCTGCTTTACTCGATTGAGCAAGTCGGCCCGGCGGCCTGCGCGGCCAGTTGCGCGGCACGGATTGCCGGCCGCTGTTCGGTATTCGCCAAGACCGACATGATTCACGCGCAGCAGAAGGGCTACACGACGGACCAGATCCTGCGCGGCCTGTGCGACGCCGTGGCGCGCAATTTCAAGTCGAGCATTGTGAAGGGGCGCGCCGTGGTTCCTCCCGTGGCATTTATTGGCGGGGTGGCGATGAACCAGGGAGTGCGCAATGCCTTGCGCGAGGCCTTCAAACTGAAAGAGTCCGACCTGCTCATCCCCGAGCACTACGCCTGGCTGGGGGCGGTGGGCGCGGCGATGCTGGAAACGGAGGAAATCCGCAAGCGGTCGTTCAAGCGGATTCACCAGTTGCGCCAGCACGAGGCCTCCCGGAAGAATTTCGCCTGCTCCGACCCGCTCTCGATGCAGCAAGTGCTGCTGCTGCGCGACCGCGCAAAACCCATCGAGCTGCCCGCCCCGGGCGAACGCGTCGAGTGCTACCTCGGCATCGACATCGGCTCCGTCTCGACCAACCTGGTGGTGATCGACGCCGATGGAAACCTGCTGAAGGAAATCTATCTGCGCACGCAAGGGCGTCCGATTGAGGTGGTGGACCGCGGCCTGAAGGAAATCGAGGCGGAACTCGCGGCGTCTCTCGACATTCGTGGCGTGGGGACGACGGGCTCCGGCCGCGAGCTGATCGGCGAACTGGTGGGCGCTGACACCGTCAACGATGAAATCACGGCGCACAAAACTGGGGCCATGCACGTCTGCGAGCGTATGGGCATGGAACCCGTGGACACGATCTTCGAAATCGGCGGCCAGGACTCCAAGTTCATCCGCATCAACAAAGGCGTGGTGGTCGACTTCACCATGAACGAGGCCTGCGCGGCGGGCACGGGTTCGTTCCTGGAAGAGCAGGCGGAGAAGCTGGGGATTTCCATCAAGGAGGAATTCGCGCGGCTGGCGCTCGGGTCCGCGAGCCCCGCGCGGCTGGGGGAACGCTGCACGGTGTTCATGGAGCGCGACGTGACGGGCCTGATGCACAAAGGCGCCGAGGTGGGCGACCTGGCCGCGGGCTTGGCGTATTCGGTGGTGCTCAATTATCTGAATCGGGTGGTGCGCGGGCGGAAGATCGGCAACGTGATCTTCTTCCAGGGCGGCACGGCTTACAACGACGCGGTGGCCGCGGCGTTTTCGCAGATCCTCGGGAAGCAGGTCATCGTGCCGCCGCATAACGGTGTGATTGGCGCCATCGGCATGGCGCTGATCGCCCGCGACCGCATGCAGAACACCGGGCAGGCGAGCCGCTTTCGCGGCTACGACCTGAACCGCGTCAACTTCACCACGCGCGAGTTCGTGTGCCAAGCCTGCTCCAACTATTGCGACATGAAGGAATTCA
>PMYF01000684.1:7494-8560 GCA_003171295.1 Acidobacteriota bacterium
GTGGGGATCCCGCGGACGATGTTCTACTATGACAGCTTCCCATTCTGGTGTGCGTATTTCCAGGAGCTGGGCTACGACGTCGTCGTCTCATCGCCCACCGACCGCAAGATCTCGATGGCGGGTGAGGAACTGGCCATCGCCCAACCCTGCTTCCCGGTGAAAGTGGCGCATGGGCACGTCCAGGACCTGCTGGAGAAGGGTGTCGACTATGTGCTGATGCCCAACGTGGTGAACGCTGAGGCGCCCGAAAGCGAAATTGACTCCCACCTCTGCCCCTGGAACCAAACACTGCCCTTCGTCGTCCGGGCGGTGCCCCAACTCGAAGCAGCGCAGGACAAATTCCTGACGCCCACCGTGCATTTCCGGCTCGGACGGAAACATGTGGAAAAGTCCCTGGCGGCTTTTGCGCGCCCTCTGGGCGTGAAGTCACGCGCCAACGCCGAGGCCGTGATGGCCGCCTACGCCGCGCAGGACACCGTTACAGACGCGCTGCTGGAAGCGGGTGGGCAGGCGCTGGCGCGCCTGGCGGAGACCGGCGAGCCATCCCTGCTGCTGGTGGGGCGGCCGTACAACCTCTACGACCGCGGCGTGAATTGCGACATCCCGCGCAAGCTGCGGGCGCTTTATGGCGCGAACGTGCTGCCCATGGATGTTCTGCCGCTCGATCTCGAGGACATCTCCGACGTCAATTCGAACATGTACTGGAGCTCGGGGCGTCGCATCCTGGCCGCGGCCCGCATCGCGCGGCGCCACCACAACATGCACCTGGTCTATATCTCCAACTTCAAGTGCGGCCCTGACTCCTACATCAAATCATTCCTGGACGAAGCCGCGGGCAAGCCTTCCCTGGTGCTGCAATTCGACGGGCACTCGAACGACGCCGGCTTCATTACACGCTGCGAAGCGTATCTCGACAGCAAAGGATTCTTGCGATGCCCCTCTTCGGACACCGCCATGTCAGCCGTAAAATCGGCCCCGGCCATCCCCTGAGTGGGAAGACCGTCTATATCCCGACCATGGGTGAAGGCAGCCCGGAAGCCTTTGCCGCGGCGTTTCGCTTCCTGGG
>PMYF01000613.1 GCA_003171295.1 Acidobacteriota bacterium
CACCTTATGATGGGACAGCCGTGTCCACATACCTGTCTTACTCCCACAGACATCTGATTCGACGGTCGAATTGTTCCCGACTTGCCAGTGCCCCAGGAAAGCAGTACAGTCCCAAATTGGACTCGGCAGGAGTGAAAGCGACTCGACGCCGGGATCGGCAACGGAGTCTCCGTATTTAAGACTCGCATGGACCGACTGGGATACACTCACGACTGTGTGAACATCATCTATTCACACGCCGGTGACCAGGCTCAGTTGGAGGCCTTAGAAGTAGTTTGACAGAAACTCAAAGCGGTGGGTTCAGAACGTAATCACCAGCCCGTCACCGCTTAAAGTAGCCGGGGAACGTAGCCGGAGAAAAGAGAGTTCGCTGTAAGTTGGTGAACACATAGGCTGGGCCCATAGCTCAGTTGGTTAGAGCCGCGGACTCATAATTGTCTCGTCAGGAGTCGGGTTCGAGTGTTTTCAGCGGTTTACGGCGGCATTAGTAGGGTAAAACGGTATCATTCGGGCGTAGTGGGCAACGTTTTGGGCAAGGAAATGGGCAAGGATTTCTGATGCCGTTTCTTCCTGAATAATCCGCTAATCTTGCTTCGCCTCCGCGCCCGTTCTCTGTCAATGACGCTGCGACGCCGCTCTCACGGTGGCGTCCGAAGCCGGCCATCATTGATAGGCAGTGAGCTGCGGCGCGGCTCTGGTTATTCCGAGCAAAGGAAACTCCGCTTTGCTCGGCGCCTGAATGCTAATGCGGCTTTATCCGCTCATCGATCCAGCCCATTTATTTCTCGCTCAAGAGCCTTGAGACGCCAAGCTATCTTGTCGAAGCCCGGCGGCTCAATGTCGAACATCCCGTTCTTGATCATTTGTCCAAAGTCGGCGTTGAGTGCATCGAGCAATGGTGCTTCAGGGGCTAGCCGCAATACTCCTTCAAGGCACGCATCGTAGTTTGCGTGAGCTGTGTAGAAGAAAACCTTCTTGTGCTTTACCACGTCAGCGAGCAAGGCGCGGTTGGGCACTGATCTTTTGCCGATGTCGTGGTCGGCGATCACCGCCACGTCAGACCAATGACGGGACAGGCGATTGGCATCCATCCGAGGTTCCGGTCGAAAGCATTCGACATGAATCAGAGTGGCTTTTTCCAAAAATGTCCATAAAGGAGAAAGAACACGCCTTCGCAGAAGGAAATTCTGATTTGGAAAGCTTGAGAAGCATGTGCTAACCCGGCTTGTCCATCAATCCTGCACAGTTAAAGCGGGTGGGTGTCTGTCTTCCCAAAGTGTGACGAGCAAAGTGCTGAAAAGAACCATTAAGCCGCCGACGATCCCCAAGAGAGTCAGCTTTTCTTTCAGCCAGATTACGGCAATGGGAACACCGAAAAAGGCCACCAAATAATTCGCGACGGCTGCCTGGATGGCGTCGAGTTGCTTAAGCGCCTTGAGAAACAAGACCATGGACAAAAAATTGTGAAAGAAGGTGAGTAAGGCAAGTCCTACCCAGGTGCGAACAGTAAAGCCCGGGATGCGAGCCAATACATGACCTTCCTTGACCAGAACCAACGGCGTCATAATCACGAACATGGCCACATAGGTGAAAAAGAGCATTTCCGTGGGTGAGTAGCGCGCTAGCACTTTCTTGCCGTAAGAGTTATAAAAGGCACTGCCGAGATTACTGATAACGATGAGTGCATTCCCAAAGAGATGCCTGACGCCCAAGTCCAGAGTCCTGAATCCGATATTGGAACACATGGCGACCCCGGCGATCGCGAACGCAAAGCTGGACCACCTGATTCCCGTCATTCGTTCACCCAACAGAATGACAGCCAGGACGGCTGTGCAAATGGGGGCAGTGACTGAGAGCAAGGCAGCATCGCTTGCAAGAGACATGCGGGTCCCCCATGTTCCCAAGACTTGTCCTGGAAATACACCCAACGCGGCCAGAAGAAGGAAAACAAGAAAATCCAGCCTTTTTCTTCCTCCTTTCTGGGATTCAACTCCCTTCTCTGACCGGACGAAGGGATAGAGCATTGCTGTTGCCAGCGTCATCGGACCCCAAACCGTAAATAGTGGACCAACTTGGTCCTGGACCAGTTTGTAACAGGTGAATTGCAATGCCCACATCAGGTTGCAAGCAAAAAGCAAGGACCAAGATTGGAACCGCTTGCGCGCGAGAGTAGACCACATTGATGGCGTCCTTTCGACCTCCCGTGGAGGTCCTACTTCGAACTCTATTCAAGGGAACCCTCTCATTCGACCGGTGAGGCGAACTCCCAGGCTCAGACGGGTGGCCAAGACACAATCGGCCGTTCGCTGAAACGTCCCGGTTTCGCAAAATCCCTTTTCCTCAACTCAGATTTCAACGGACCCTTTTTTTGTTTAATCGGTTACCCTGAATTCCCGCCGGGTCCTGGTCGACAGCAATCACTTCCGGATAAGTCAGAGTGGAATTTCAAAAATCCATCTATTGGTACCCAAAACGCCGAGTCCGGGGAATTACAATATTTCAGGTTCCCCCCTGCACTGGATTGGCTGCGACGCGAAGCATGGTGCAGGGCTTCATAGATTCTTAATCGTTGATTAGGAATTCTGAAAGGCATAATTCCGTTAGACAAATACGGGTCGCCTGTGGCCTCGGACGTTTTTCGTTTTTGAGTCATACGCAGGGGGCTCGAGTATATGTCTGAGCCACGGGCGACAAAGCCTCGAATCAAGAGCTTCTTATGCGGGAATTCCCATTTATCGTGGGTGCACGATCGAATTGAGTGGAGGCAGCGGCTCTCCTTCTTTAAAGCTGTCGGCAAAAGCCTGGAGCCGAGACTGCAACTCGTGCCAGTACAGATACTCTGCGTCCCACCTTCCCAATGCCATGCCCAGCCGGTAAGTGGTGAACTCAGCTAACCAGTTTGAGCGATAGGCCTCCTTGAGCTGCGTACTAAGATCCATCAGGTCTGCAGTACGGCTGTGGTCTTCGAAGTAAATCCCGCTGGTCAGGGATTTCCAGAGTTGTTCACCGCTGAGCCGCGTTCCGGCGGCGTGTCCCCACAGGTCGACAATTTCCACGGCGTAAAGGTATTTCATCCCTGCGTAATCCACCAGACGACTGGCCAAAAGCAGGCTGGAAAGGATGGTCGGATCTCCCCCGAGGGACAGGGCACGATCGAGATGTTCCGCAGCATCTTCGGCCAGTAAGCGCGCCTGACGCAGATCCTCGCGATGGGCTTGCGCTTGTTTCAGGTGGTTGAGAGCGAAGGGATCTTTCCACATTTCATCCATCGTCGCCTGCCCCAGAACCTTTTGCAGCGCTACTTCAGCCTTGTTCAGATTTTGCAGTCCGGAAGCGACCTCCGGAGCAACCGCCGCCGGATACATCAACTGAGCGTATTCCGAGAAGAATGCGGCTTGATCCATCGGAGTCGATTGCCACGGGGCAGCCGCGCCGTAGGCGATCCCCGGCCATGAGTTGCGATACGAGACGTGACTCTCCCACACAGTGTTCATTAAACCCAGGGCTTTTGACTTCCGCCCTGCCGCCAAAAACGTGTCGATGTTCTCAAAGGTAGTGTCATAGTCTGGCGCAATTTCATCAAAACTATGCACACCGGAGGCTACGAAGTGCGGGATCCCCTTGGCAATCATCGGCACCAGCCAACCCTTGTATTCGGGATCTGGTGTGGCCTCGTAATACCAGGCCACGGCGATCAGGCCGCGAGGCAGTTCTGGCACGATGTCAGGAAACTTCACTATGATATCGCCCCAGGCCATGACGCACTTCCCACGCTGCTGGAATAGTCCCGCGACATTGTTCAGTTGCTCAATGAACAGCTTGGCAGGCGTCGCCTCTGCGCCCTGCTGCTTCGCGGCATACTCGATTTGAAAGGCTTCGTCAAACCCAATGTGGACGAACGGACTCGGGAACAACTGTACAAACTGCTCGACCCAGTCGCTTAGCAGCACTTTGACCTTCGCATTGCTGGGATTGAATTCCCAAGCGTGCGGGAAATCGGCCAAATCTGAGTATTTCTCGATCCGGAACAGGTCGTGAAGATGGCTATACAGCTCAAGACATGGAATGACGTCGATGTGCCGGTCGCGGCCATACGCGATGATGCTTCGCACCTGTTCCTTCCTGAAGCGGCCAACGGGATTCAATAAGAGGGGAAAGCCCTCCAGTTCGATGCTGGCCTCGTTATAGAAGTAATACTGGTTAGCCTTCCAGCGAGCCAGAAAGTCGAGTTGGCGCTTGACCTCCTCTTCTGTCGGCAGCATGCCCTGGCTCATGTCAACCATCAGTCCACGGTAGGCGAGGGAGGACCAGTCGTGGATCTCCACTTCGGGCAGCGTAGCGCGGTCTCCTTCTCCTTCCACCAATTGCCGCAGCGTTTGAACCCCATAAAAAACCGCTGCCGACGACCGACCCTGAATCTCTACGCCCTGCGGGGTCACCTTCAGCGTATAGGCTTCGCGCGATTCCGGGCCGGGTTGCTCGTCGGGCACGGGCAAAGGATCGACGGCACCGGTGCGCGTCAACACGATGGCTTTCTCCACCCCTGGGGATTCCCAGATGGGCGGCTGATCGCCGGTACGTTCAACCAGCGCGCGGGCGAGGTCGGTGGCGGCGAAGCGGTCCTCGCTCGCCGGAGAAGAGCCGAACCGGATCCCCAGACCCTTAAGAGCAAGTCGCCCGGAACCATATTTGAGCTCTTGGGGGCGGGGCAGCAAAGGGCGGTGTTGGCCGTAAGCCCCGACAGGAAGCAGGGAGATCAGAAGAACACACAGAGCCAATCGGTGTGAATTCATTGATTTATCCCTCCATCTTAAATAAAACCGTTAACTGAACTAATCCACAACAATCGCTACAGGGGGCCGTGAGTTCCACTTACCACGTGTAAAGTCAGGAAAATCCATAGGCGCGCTTCCGCGAGCCACTGACGACTCGGAGAGCGGGATGATGGCACTCCAGGTGGCGGCGTCGTAAACATCCTGCTGGGGCTGGGTGCGCTCACGGACCGCCTTGATGAACTGGTACAAAGTAATGTAATCGGAACCCCCATGCCCGAATTTTTCTGCCACTCCCGCAAATTTGTTCCAGAGTGGATGTTCAAACTTTTGGCGATAATCCTCGATGGTTTCCCAAGTATCAGGCTTGCCTTCACCCTCGACATAGATGGAATCACGCGTCATCAGGTAAATGCCTTCGGTTCCCTGAACTCGAAAGATCAAGTCGTAGGGCCGGGGCGATTGGATGTCATAGTAAAGGGTCACTGTGCAGCCGTTCTCAGTTCTTATTAAGGTCGTGTTAATATCGCCCTGCGCATAGGCAAGTTGGGCGTTCGGGTGGTCAGGGCCAAACTTACTCTTGATCCAAAGATTCAAGCCACGCGACTTGCTACTCATGGAGACCAGATGACTGAAGCGGTCTCCGCGATTGATGTTCATGTACTGAGCGATAGGCCCGATAGGATGCGTGGGGTAAAGGTTGCCATTTCGACGTGCTGAATAGATCGTGGCCCACAACTGGTAATGCGGGCCTCCCTCGGAGGGAACGAATTTCCCGCTGCTGAAATTTCCGTTCTCGTCGAAGCCCAAGGCCCGGCAGTCGTGTTGATAGCCCGCCTGGCAGTGAATGAGCTCTCCCAGTAGGCCTTTGCGGACCATATTCAAAACCATTAGCATGTCTCGGAAATTGCACACATTTTCGAGCATCATGCATGGTATTCCGGTGGTTTCGGAGGTGTTCACCAGTTCCCAGCATTGCTCCAAGCTGAGGGCCGCGGGGACCTCCGTCGCCGCATACTTCTTCGCCCGCATGGCGGCCACGGCAATCGGGGCATGCCATTCCGGGGGAGTGGCGCCAACTACGGCATCGATGTCTTCGCGTAGGACCAGCCTTCTGAAGTGTTCTGGTCCGTCGCCGTAACCTTCCGGTCGCTTTCCCTGCCTCTCCTTCACTAGGCTCTGGGCATGTGCCAAATTGCCCGGAGTTATGTCCGCTAGGGCATTTATTTCGACTCCCTCCATTGTCAACAGTGTTCGGAGATGAGTCGTTCCTCTTTGACCTACACCCACCATCCCGACGCGAACTTTTTTCGCGTCTGAAGCTGAGGGCTTGGTCTGGGCAGGCGCAGAGGACCCAAGAGATAAGACCGCTACACCTGCTCCTCCTCTAAGCAGTTCCCGTCGTGTAAGTTTCCCACTCATTGGTTTCCTCCTCAGGTGCAAACTCTATTTTGGAATTGTGCGCAGCCAGGAGGATATACCTTATACCCCCCTCAGAGATTTGGTCTTTATCGCATTGAAGAATCTGGTAATTTCCCGTGCAGCCAGATTCCATCTTTCGCTGTGACGCGAAGCGTCGCGAGTTACTCGCTTTGGAAAACTCCAGCTCGGGTTCCTATCACTACGCTGAGGTTGCGGTTTCGGTCCCCCCGATGACACCACACCCTCGGGATTGGCCGGATACGGACTGGCAGTGTAATCTTGGATGGCTTGCTGGACCTTCGCGGACTCCGCATGAGCTAGCGCAATTCCGCGGCGCGAACTGTTGAGTTCGGCAGGTCTCAGCTCTGACCGTTTCTACTCGTCCCACTTCTTCTTGAGTTCGGTCTCTTCCGTCATTACCATGAGAACTTCAGCGCAAATTCTATTGCGTGCGGGTCGGTCTGGATATTCACCGCGGCCCGGGGCGCGACGGATCCTGCTGGCCGACTACACCAAGGTCGACGCCAAAGCTCATGTGGTTTATGGACACCTAACTGATTTCGTCATCTAGCACACGACACCCAAGATAAATCCCCCGCAACTTCGTCAGATCAGTCAGCAGACGACAGTCAAGATTGTTAATCCTTGAGCACGCCTCCGCCTTTGACGACGGGGTGTTTCCGCTTGCGAGGCGAACCCCCCTGGATTGCCGCACAAAACATAAGTACGTGCTTGGGTCTAGTGGGACGGGGGAGGCGAGACAAAGCTCTCCTTAGGATTTCCCGCAGGCCAGTGGCTCGAACTGCCTTGTCAGTCTGGCGGAGATCCGGCCTCTATCGGGTAGTCTCGTCCCATACCATGAAGCTCCCCCCTTCTCTCTTCGAGTGTTCAAGACCAGACGCATTTAAACTCCAGTTAAAGGTCAGACATGTGCCAAGATACTAACCTGCAATCGTTACCCCAATAAAACACAGCGCCACCATCGAAAGCGTTAGATTTCTAGCTAGCCATTATCAACCTATTCGCTTCCTTGTCTACCATAGCGACTCATTCCACCTGACTCCGCAGCAACGACGCGGGCGGGCCATCAGCGATGTTCACCCGAAGATGAAGTCAAGGGCGTTCACGCCGAGCTGCTGGCGTTTCTCAGGCGATAGTACGTCCAAGGCGGCTTTCTCCTGCTCGTACGTCCCCTTGAGTCGAAACTCGTAGTAGAGTCCTTCCGCAGCAAGGCGGCGTGTGATATAGCTGTGGTAAGGGGCGTCGGAACCCCAAACGATCGTCCTGGGATACCGCTGTACTAAGGCTTGCATCACTTTCAGGTGGTCCGAATAGTCACAATCTATTAGATCTGCAGCGGTAGGGACAGAAGGGTGCTTCTCATAAACCGTTTGGACCTGAATTTTGAGTGCGGCGGTGTCAATCCATACGTTGGGCAGGGCATTAGCCCGCTCGAGATAACCACGATGAAAGATCATACAATGCGCCAAGCAATAGCGAATCTCCGGGTGCTTTTCCACCACTCGGAATGTATCTTCCCCCCCAGAAAACTCTTCCTTAGGATCTGCGTCGGCGTGGAACAGAATTGGCCAGTTGCGTTCGCGGGCAAAGTCCAAGAAGACTTCCCCCTCCTCCAAAAGCTTCGACACCTTCGTCTGGCACAAAGTCGGATGTATCTTAAATCCGTAAATAGGGAATTGCTGCTCCAATTCCCGCAATCCGGCCAGTTGCTCCGGGATCTTGCGCCCCGGATCGACGGACACAAAAGGGAGGAAATGGCTAGCTCGCTCCGGACAGAAGCGAAAGACATCGTATAGCAGCATCCGATTCTCCTGAACGTAGGGGGCCTCTGAAAGGGGGCGCACAGCGGCCGTGAGCTTGCCGGTCTCCACATAGTGCGGGATGTCGAAAAAAAGCTCGGGTGTAATCGGGAAAACGACCGAGCAATCCACGCCGTTGGCAGTCTGGCGATAATAGAGGTCTTCAATACAGCTGCAATAGGGAAACCCAGTCTCCGCAAATGCCTTGATGTTGATTCCGACGTGCGCATGCACGTCGACGACTTTGCCGATCAGATCCTGCCGCCCAATATGCTTGCTGGCCATGTGTTGCTCCTCTATATGAACAGCGACGCCCATTTCGGTGGTAATCGGCTTCGGAGTGGAGTAATGAATAGCACCTCTGGCCTCAGGTCGACTCGGGCCTGAAGCTGCGCGGCACGACCATCCCCGCAGTTTATGGCCGGCCGACACGGCCCATTCCGGGAAACCCACGGGATGGTCGTAGTGTCCCGCGATGGCCCACTACAAACGATCAGCCCGTTGCCGTTCGGCGCTGCCTATGGAAACGTCCATTCACCCATCCTCGAGTATGGACGCCTCCTACATGTCGAATCTATGGCCCGATCCGTTTCTCCTGGACAGTGAGAAATCTACTTCTTGCAGCCGCTGTAGCCCGGATTCGCCGGGCCATCGCTCAGCCGTACCAACTGAACTCCTCCACGGAAAGAGGCTTGATGTCCGCCGCTAGCGTTTCGCTGAGATGGAGCTCTGAAGGAAGTGTCTGAATGATCGATGCAGGCACCAACTGCGTTACCGGTCCGTGGGCCGCCAAGCGGACCGTAAAGCGTTGCCAAGATACCTTGGAACGGCCCACCATGAAGGCATTCCAGGAGCTTCTCAGCTTGGCGCCGATGATCTCCGCCGGCCCTATCGTTGCCCCCTTGGGCGGAACTGCCGACCAATCACCGCTCTGCCCAAATTCCGGATCCAGGCAATTCTGTAAGATGCTGAAGGGAGTAAGTTCAACGATTCGGGGGCCGATTTTCTTCCATTCTTCCAAGCTGGAGGCCGCGAAAGCTTCCGATCCCGGTTCGATGTATGCAATGTGGCCGGACCAGCCGATCCCACCGTAGCACACGTCCGCCCCTCCCAAATCGGCGATCATCTTTCCGTAATCCCTGAAGTTGGCATCGGAAGGACCTTGGATCTGCTTCTCTGGCGGTCTTAATTCCGGGGCCAGCTTGGCATAGAAGTTCTTCTTCATGTTGTAATGGAAAGAATTCGGCCAAGTCTCCGGCGCGATATTTCCGTCCTGGTCGGCATATTCATCCATGTTGAAAGTATAAAGATCGCGGCAGTTGACCCTGAACTTGTTCAGCAGGAAGGCAACCCAAGCGTATTCAGGTTCGGGCTGAGGGAGGATAAGCACCAGCCTCCGTCCTTCGTCGGACGCTTGCTTGATCCTGAAAAAGATGTCTGTGAACTGGCGGAAGGGGAATTCAACGTCGGGGATTACATCGATCTTGAAATTAGGGTTCGGGTGCTTAGTGATATCTTCTCTCGTAATGGAGGCTACCCTCCGGCACTCCTTCTGATCCTGGAAAGGCATCCACCTTGCCATTCTGTAATCAAAACCTTCTACTATCATTGCTTGTCTCCTCTCGCTTGGTGTTACATCAGCCTCGCTCTCCCTCTGCTAAACGCGGAACAGTAGAACCCATGACGGCAGTGCTGCCCTTGCTGATACGGTATTTTCGATTTGAACTCTCCTCTTGGCCACAATCCCACGCCAGCCGTCCCGTCGAGCCAAGCCCGACTTTGACAACTGGCCTTAACATTCGCGGAAATTATTGATTCTGTGTTCGAGGTCTTAAATGGTCTTCGCTACAGACTTTTGACCCTCTTCGCGGTTTGGTGAGGAACCTTCCTCGTTGTAAACGTCGACGCCTGTCTCTTGCATGACCTCGAGAGCGATTTAAAAATGCCCACTCGCTGATCTTCGGCCAAGACCTCAAACTTGGCTGTAGCATCCGTTTGGTAATTCGCACGCACAGGCGTCTCGCCCTTATGAGATGGACGAGTCCCCCTCCGGCATTGGGTGCGTAGCACTCATCAAGCCGCAGCAGCGCCCTAGAAGGGAGTGCAATCAAACCGGCGGTCAATCGACAAGCATCCTCAGGGCGTCCCCTGAGAAAAGCGCGGGGTCTTTTGGTGCCCCTCCTTGGCATCGCAGACTCATACTCGCCCGCTCTCAAAGCCAATCGCAAACTAGCACCAAACATCCAAATCTTTCGACCAATATAATCATACGCGGGCAAATGTCAAGCCCCATTTGTATGAAAGACATCGGATGGCCTTGGCACCGCCCTCCCGCACCCCGACTACGATTTCGTCAAAAAGCTTCTCAACACCTTCAAACACAACCCTGCGCCGGGTATCCGGGATTGAGGTGTTGGGAGAACTTCCGGAGGCTAGTGAGGTTCCAACCGGTGAAAGTCGCGAAAAAGACACACCCGAGAAGAGGCCGGTAGAGAGAAGGGAAGCGGGTCATGCTACACTCGTAGCTCTGCCTCGGGTGGGCAGGCTCCGCCATCGGGGCACGTGGCCCATCGCTGCCTGAAAGACTTACGGAGCGAAGCCATTTCTACGAAAGTCTGAACCCCCTCCAGCTTTGCTGTGCGAACACTGGCTCGGCGTGAGAGATGTGCGGCAAGAGAGCGTGGACTCTTGCCACGAAGTTGTGGAATTCAAGGGCAAGGATTCCACGCCAGCAGCAGAGAGAATCGACCGGCCTGAAGTACCGCACTTCCACTTGCGTTGAGGATCTCGGTTCAATTTCCGTTGGACCAATTTATGGCGACGCACAGGACGCATTCTGTCATCACAGGCTGAGGTTTGCTCAGAGATTAACAACCTTGACTGTCGTCTGCTGACTGAGCTGGCGAAGCTGTAAGGGATTTATCTTGGGTGTCGTGTACCAGATGTCGAAATCAGTTAGGCGTCCATAAACCACATGAGCTTTGGCGCCGACCTTGGTGTGGTCGGCCAGCAGAATCCGTCGCGCCCCACGCCGCAGCATGACCTCCGCGAGACGGGCAGCGTCCGGATCTGAAACCAGGCAGTTTCCCCGGGCATCCACGGCGTCTGTCCCCAGAAAGACACTGTCAAATTGGAGCCCCTCCAAGGCCTGTTCGGTCATGCTGCCGCGGATAAAACGCATCTCCGGATTGTATTCCCCGCCCAGAATGTAAAGTCGCACTCCGGGAAAACGGCCAAGAACCGGAATGACCGCCAAAGAATTCGTGTGCACAGAGAGTTTTTCGAGGTGGCTCAAATGAGGCGCGAGATGGAATGCCGTCGATCCATCGTTGATGAGAATGACATCGCCACTTCTCACTTCCTTGGCCGCGGCTCGCCCTATGGCCTGCTTGAGTTCGAAGTTAAGCGCCACTCTATTATGATACGCAGACTCTACGGTGGCCCTCAACACGCAACCGCCATGGGTGCGCAGAATCACCCGGTCGGCTTCCAGTTGGTCCAAATCACGGCGAATCGTAAGGGCGGATACGACGAATTTCTTGGCAAGTTCTTCAACACTCAGTTCCGATTGCAACGCGTGCAACTGCGCAAGCATCTGTTCTTGGCGCTGTTTGGGTTTCATAGTCCACCTTTTCGCAACTTCCCGAAGTGGTCGAGCAGAGATTATACGTTCAGAGGGGATTTCGCGTAAGGTATCTATGCACGAGCCGATGAGCTACTTGGGAGGGTACCCATGGTAATCCGAGTACCCGGCTCTGCTGGACCCTGGAACCCGGATAGACAAACTCCCCGCGACCGCCCAAGCGCATCATTCTGCGTGCCTCGCAGTAGGTCATTCCACCTGGACCGGAAGCACCTCGGAATCCAAATCAGGGCAGGAACCAGGGTGCGGCTGCGCCTGGGAACTCCGGAACTAGCCCGTATAGATTGTTCGAACAGGAGTCGACGAACAAGGGGAGTCCCGGCCAGTCGGTTGACATAGGATGTTGTGCGATTGTAATATTCAATTGCATCGACCGTTTCACTCTTACTAAGAACGGCGAGAGGCTCGCTCTCTTCACATGAGGGTTCTGGTGCGCCGCCTTACGGCGTATGCTGATCTGAGTCACACAGCATTATCCCGTCAGGGACCATAGCGGTCGATAGTATTACAAGGAAGGGATGTAGATTATGGGGACTAAAGCCTACACCGAGAGTTCAATTGAATGGGCCAAGGTTGATTTAAAGAGAATTCCGCACATCGTCAGTGGAGAAGTGCCCGGGCCGAGGTCACAGGAAATGCACCGGCGCGCGGCAGCGATTATGAAGGGTTATTCCAGTCAAGTGACCCTCTTCCCGGTGGTGTTTGAAAAAGGGTATGGGTGTACGCTCACCGACGTGGACGGAAACGTCTATTTGGACTTCTCATCCGGCATTTATGTAACCACGTTGGGCCACTGTCACCCCAAGGTTACCATGGCCGTGCAGGAAGCCGCCGGACAATTGATGAACTGTCACGACTTCACGACCCCTATCAAACTCAGGCTTCTGGAGAAACTCAAGCAGGTATTGCCAGGCGACTTGGCAGGCGTGCAACTCTACGACAACGGGACCACCGCGGTAGAGGCGGGTTTGCGGGTCTGCCGTGCGGCGACCGGCAAGCACGAATTCTTGTCGTGCTATGGCGATTTCCACGGCAAGAGTGGGCACGCGGTGAGCTTGGCACGCATGAAGCCGGTGAATGGCGCGACGCGAGCCGCAGGCTTCTATATGTTGCCGCGCCCGAATCCGTATCGCCCTTGGCTCAAGAAGGCGGATGGGACCATCGACACGGATGCTTACTTCTCATTCTATGATGAGTTCATCGCCGAGGCGACAACAGGGCAAATTGCAGGGATCGTGCTGGAGCCGATTCAAGGGTGGGCCGGATCGATCTTTCCGCCGGATGATTTCTTCCCCAAGCTGCGACAGTGGTGCGACGCGCGTAGGATCCTGTTGCTGGCGGACGAGGTCCTGACGGGAATGGGACGGACAGGGAAGTTGTTGGCGATGGAACATTGGAACACTTTGCCGGATGTGGTGACCCTGGGCAAGGGTTTCGGCAACGGGTTCCCGGTGACGGCGATGGTAGTGCGGGAGCCCTATGCGTGTAGCGTGGAACACATCAGTGCTTCGACGAGTTACGGGGGAAACCCCATGGCATGCGCTGCCGCGCTGGCATCGATCGAGGCGATCGAAGAGGAGGGGCTATTGGAGAACGCCTTACGGCTGGAGGGGTATTTCGTTAAGCGTTTGGCCCAGATGATGGCTGACCACCCGATTGTTGGCGATGTGCGCTGCAAGGGCTGCCTGATGGGCGTGGAATTGGTGAAAGACCGGGTCAGCAAGGAACCCTTTGACGAGGCGGGCGAGTTCATTTACAAGGAAGCCTTCCGCCGGGGCCTGGCCTGGATACCCGCCGGTCATATTCTGCGCATGAGCCCGCCCATTGTGATGGATTTGGATGTGGCCGCCAAGTGCATGGATATCATTGACGAAGCCATCGGGGAAGCCGAACGCCATTTCGGCTACTCGCAATGAGTCCGGGGGTCCGGCGGGCACTGTCCGGGAAGTTATGAGAAAGATACGATTTGGATTGATTGGCTGCGGGTTGATGGGGCGTGAGTTCGCCAGCGCCCTGGCGCGGTGGTGTCACTTGCCTGACATGCCTGCCCGGCCCGAACTGGTTGCTATTTGCGATCGTTTCGACTCCCTTCCGGCGGACCTAGGCCGCTGGTATACGGAGAATTTCCCCTCCATCCACCAGGCCACGAGTGACTACAAGGAACTGCTGGGCAATCCCGAGGTGGAGGCTGTTTACTGTGCGGTCCCGCACCACTTGCATCAGGAGTTCTACTGCGCGGCCCTGGAAGCGGGCAAGCACCTGATGGGCGAGAAACCCTTTGGCATCGACCAGCCCGCCAACCGAGCCATCCTGGAGGCCCTCCAAAAGCACCCGGAGCTGCAGGTGCGCTGTTCGTCGGAATTCCCCTTTTTCCCGGCCGTGCAAAGAATCGGGGACATGATTGAGCGAGAAGCTTTCGGGCGGGTCCTGGAAGTCAATTGCGGTTTTCTTCACTCGAGTGACCTCGACCCACTAAAGCCGATCAATTGGAAGCGGCAAGTGGAGTTCAATGGCGAGTACGGGTGCATGGGGGATTTGGGGATGCATGTCTGCCACGTCCCCTTTCGGGCGGGATGGCGGCTGCGGAATGTGCGGGCGATTCTTTCCAAGATCGTCATGGAGCGTCCCGACGGCAAAGGAGGCGTGGCGCCCTGCCGGACCTGGGATAATGCCACGCTGTTCTGCGAGGCCGAGTGCGGTGCGGGCGGGGCCGTGTTTCCCTTGACCATGAAGACCCAGCGGATGGCTCCGGGTGCGAAAAACACCTGGTATCTGGAAATCTATGGGACGAAGGCCTCGGCGCGGTTTAGCACCAGGAATCCGCGCCGTCTGGAATTGCTGGAGTATCGCGGGGGTGAACAATCCTGGCAGCAAGTGGATATGGGTCAGGAGACCGCCTTTAAGACGATCACCGGCTCAATCTTTGAGTTTGGATTCTCAGACGCGATCCTCCAGATGTGGGCCGGCTTCGTGTATGAGTTGGCAACGGGCCAGCGGCGAAAAACGTTTGCGGGCTGCGTGACTCCTGAGGAGACGGCCCTGACCCACGGGCTCCTGACCGCCGCCTTGGAGTCACATCGACGGTCCCAGACCGTTAGCTTCGAATAGGTCGAGGCAGCAAAAATGGAGGAGTATAAGCACATGGCTAACATTCGCTTACAGCGTCTTTTCAATCGAAATGAACGGATAGTAATCGTGGCGATGGATCATTGTCTTTTCGATGGCCCGACGGACGGTATGATCAACCTGGCGGAGACGGCGCGCAGCGTTGCATCCTGCGTTGACGGCATCCTGCTCTCGCCGGCCATGCTTCCCCACTGTCGCGATGCATTCAATTACAAGGGCGCGCCCATGGCTGTCGCCCGCTTGAATTGGAGCACGACCTATTGCTTCAAGTGGAACTATCGGCAGGGCGCGACTGTATCAGCTTTTTCGCCGGCGGAAGCTTTGCGGCTAGGGGCCGATGTTGCTTTGGTTTCCCTCACGCTGGAAACCGGCAGTGAGTCCAATGATGCGCATAACGTTGCGGTATTTCGGAAGCTGTGCGGAGAAGCGAAGAACCTAGGGATGCCGGTGATCGGCGAGTACTTTCCTGTAGAAGCGGAAAGCTTAAACCCGGATCAGCTACATACGAAGGTGTATAATGGTACGCGTATCATTGCCGAACTAGGCGCGGATCTAATCAAGACCTTTTACACGCATACTTTCCGGGCGGTGACCGAGAGTTCACCTATTCCAGTCTTGGGATTGGGCGCAGCGAAGTTGCCGACGCAGCGTGCCGCTCTGCGCTTGGCTGCCGACGAAGTGGCGGCGGGTGCAGGTGGGGTGGTCTTTGGGCGGAATGCGATTCAGGTTCCGAATCCCGCTGCCTTTCAGCAAGCTTTGTGTGACGTGGTGAAGCGGGGAATTGCCCCAGATGACGCGGCGCGGATACACAAGCTCCAGTAACCCTAAATCTAGTAGGCACTCAGGCACGAGGGGTGCAGGCGCGATAGGCTGGGGTACGTTTTGTGACGACTGCAACCACTGGCACAGGGTCGTACTCATCGCACAACCAATTTTTCGGATTAGATAAGAGGTAGAAACCTAACTATGCGGTCTCAGCTGCGGGATTGGGCTCTCCTGATATTTTGCAATATGATTTGGGGTAGCGGTTTCGTGATGTCCAAACTGGCTCAACGGCAGGCCGGGCCAGTGTTCACAACCTTTTTCCCGATCACACTTGCCACTCTGGCACTCATTCCGATCGTTTATTACCAGAACAAGAAGGCCAACAAGGGAAATCCATCGTTCCGCCTTCCAGGCCGGGACATCATAGCGTTCGTGGTGATTGGTTTGTTCGGTCAATTGGTCACCCAATTCTTTTCCAACTGGGGGGTCCGCCTCTCCTTAGCCTCGAACGGTGCGCTGCTGATGCTGACCCTTCCCGTCTCGACTGCGATTATGGCTTATTTCCTGCTCGGGGAACGGATGACGTGGGTCCGTTGGGTGAGCTTTGCGTTTGCCATCGCGGGCGTTCTCGAGTGTTCAGGAATTGACTGGAAGAACGTTAACATGACCAGCTCCCGGTTCATGACGGGAAACATCTTGTTGTTCATCAGTGTCCTGTCCAGCGCGTTTTATAATGTTTACAGCAAGCGGCTGCTCCGGCGCTATTCGCCTTTCCAGGTTTTGCTTTACAGCTACGTTGCCTTGTTCGTTTTCATGCTTCCGCTTGTTATTTATGTGGAGCCGGAAGGCTTCCGAAATCTCCCGACGTATACCGGGGTTGTCTGGCTTGGGCTCTTGCTGCTTGCCATTTTCCAGTACTTCCTCTCTATGGTAATCCTTCTCAGTGTGCTTACTCGTCTGGATGCAACTCAGGCCGGACTCACGAATTACCTAATTCCTTTCTTTGGCCTTGTTGCTGCCGGAGTCGTCCTGCATGAAAGAGTGACGCTGGCAATGATCCTCGGCGGTGTTCTTGTTCTCGCCAGTACATTACTGGTCACGGTTTATGAGCAGCATCTCGAATCCAAAGCTCGCGAAGCTGTTGTGGCAAGCCGGATTCGGTGACTACTCATTTCCCTCAAATCTTCTGACGACTTTTCCTGCGGGACAAACGGAGTCAGTCTTGTCGCCACCTTCTGGGTTCGAGGGATTCGTGCTGCCCGACGACTTCCCGGAATGTCATCAAAGTTGAAGAAGGCCGTTACACGGTAGACGACCACCATTCGCCATCCCAACTTGTGCAAGGTCCCGGTAAACCTATCTCTTACGCTTGCCGGCGCGAGCACCTTCCATGACCGATGAGGATGACGACACCTCTTGACCCCGTTGCCCTACCACCTGCACCTCTGCCGCGTGTTCCTAGCCCGCAATGAGTTCACGGGGCGGTTACCAACTTGTCGCTCCAGGCTCCATAAGTCGGACTGAGTGTAAAACCCTCTAATTCCCCCCTTATCGGAAGGCCCTAAGAGTTTCGCGTTCACATCCGCCCTTAACTCTGGCGTCGTTCAAAACGCGGGCTTTAGGTCAGGTAGTCCTCCTCAACAGCGTGGCCCGTTGCCTGAACATTTGGCTCACCGAGGAGAACGCTTTCATCTTGGTCCTCCGGTCACGGCTCACATAGCCATACGGGCCTACGTCGTAAGTGGTGTTCTGGAAGTCCAGGGTGGCTGGCTCAAAAAGGTGCTTCGCAAAACACCAAAGCGTTGCACCACACACATACGGTTCCATCATAGCTTCAAACTCCACCTTGGTCGCCAGCACCTGCGTATCCTCTCCGAGCGGGCCGTTCACACCTTGGATGGAGGGATACCCAAACTCGGTAATCACGATTGGCTTGCTCGGATATCGCCCATGCAGCCGGGCAAGCTCCTCCCGCCACCACTGAGCTGACTTCTCCAGCCAAGACTTATCACCCGACCGGCGGCTCATCCAGGGATACCCGTTCACGCAGATGACATCGTCAAATTCAAAGTATTTCAGCTTCTTTTCCGTGGACCAATGGCCCCCTTCCGAGACGTGCGTCGTCAGGCGGGTTGGGTCGAGCTGTCGTCCCAGTTGAATCAGGCGGTTATTCGCTTGGTTGATCTCCGGATGTTGTTCCTCAGTTTCGTTGCTCACGGACCAGAAGATGATCGAGGGATGGTTGAAGTCTCGAAGAATCATCTTGCGCAACTGGCGTTCGGCATTCTCCACTATCGTGGGCGCATCCGAAGCGTTCCAACCTCCACCAGAAAAGGGATCATAGTTCACACCGACGACACCCCAGGCGTTAAGGGGAATTTCAGACAGCACGAGCAATCCCAGTTCGTCACACAGGTCCAACTCACCCGGGTGATGAGGATAACAGCAGAAGCGGACGAAGTTCGATCCCGCCTCTTTGATCGCCAGGAAGTCCTGCCGAGCGGTCTCGAGATCCACTGCCATCCCGGTTCGTGGGGAGTCTTCGTGCCGNNCGGAGAGCAAGTCCACACGAGCGGTATAGAGTGTTGGGTGCTCTGGCGACCAAGCCGCCACTCCTGGTACTTCCCCTGCCACTGGGAGCTCCGCTTCTTCTCCCGCGTCGACGGCCAAGGTTGCTGCACTGAAACGCGCCACGGGCTGGCCTTCACGATTGAGAATCGTCACTTGTAGAGCGAGACTCGCAAGCTGTGGACGTCCGTTCGCAACCGAAGCCACCAGCGCAAAGTTGCCTTTCTTCATTTCTGGGGTGGCCGTAATACGTACTCGAGTTAGACGCGCCTGATCGGTCGCCACCAGCTTCACTTCCCGCAGTATCCCGCCTTGTCCCTCCCAGTACTCGGTTGTGGGTAGTT
>PMYF01000962.1:0-2251 GCA_003171295.1 Acidobacteriota bacterium
AACTGCTTCCCGAGCGACCAGAGGCCCACGACGCGGATTACCGAGCCTGCCAGGCAGAGCGCGACTCCGGCCCAGCGCAACGCCGGCCAGTCCGCACAGGTCAGGAGGCCCCGGCGGTCGGCAAAGGGGAGAAGAACCAGCAGCACATACCCGCTTACCATATAGGCACGCGTCAGCCCCTGGCCGACCACCTGCGAACCCTTGCTAAAGGGCTGCACGTTCAAGCGCGGGATCAACACCACGAGCGAACCAAGCACGGCGAAGCCCACGTAAGCCACGCGCGCCGGGTCGCTAAAGAACCCGCGCAGATCGCCCACGCCCCAACCCAGAAGGAGGGGAGCAATCGTCATCATCAGGTAAAGAAAATAACGCCCCAGGAGCTTTGCCTGTCGCTTCATTGCCGCCTCGCGGCGCTCGGCTCTCCGCGCCCGCGCAGGAATATACTTTCAGAAACCGTTCGAAGCAATCGCTAGTTTTTTGTCCTAGCTCTATACAGAGCCGGAGTTGTGGCAGGCGGTGAGCGGCGAGCGCCCGTCCGCCTGTGTTGGCGACGCTTCGAAGGGCAGCGCCATCTGCGGGTGACGCGCCGCCGCCGGAACTTCTCCCCTGGTACCCTCCAGGCCGTAGCGGGCGCGGAGTTCCGCCAGGAGCTTCGTCATGTTCTCTTGGTACTCACCGCGCAGATAGGCCGAGCGTGCGTAGAGTTTCAGGTAGCGTTTCACGAGCTGCGGGAATTCCTTCTCGAGAAAAGGCAGGAAGTGTCTCATGGCGGAAGGCTGGAGGAACAGGAGGTTCTCGTAGAGGAAGCTTGCCCCGGCCCCGGCCGCTTGGGCCGCGAGCCGATCCAGCGCCCGCGGTGCGTCATTCAATCCCGGCAAAATGGGCATGACGTTCACACCCACGCGGATCCCGGCGCCGGCCAGCACCCGCACCACCTCCAAGCGCTTCGCGGGCGCCGGGGCTTTGGGTTCGAGCAGCCGCGCCAGGCGTTCGTCGAGTGTGGTCACGGTCATGTGCACACTGAAGCGATGCCGGAGGGAGACAGCGCAGAGCAAGTCCAGATCGCGCAAGATCAGGACGGATTTTGTAGTGACGGAGAAATCCAAGCCCGCAAATTCGGCAAAGACTTCGAGCATTCGCCGGGTGATTTGAAACTGCTTCTCGGCCGGCTGGTAGGGATCGGTCGCGGTACCCAGGGCCATGGGCAACCCCCGGTCGCGGGCCGCACGCAGTTCCGCGCGCAGCAACCCCGGCGCGTCAACCTTGGCGTAGATTTTTCGTTCGAAGTCGCGGCCATCCCACATTTCCATGAACTCGTGCGTGTAACGGGCGTAGCAGTAATGGCAGCCGAACTCACAACCCCGGTAAGGGTTGATGGTCCAGGCGAACGGCATGCGCCCGCTCGACTCGCGGTTCAGCGCGGAACGCGCGGCCAGATGGTAGTATTCCACCTCCGCCCGTTCGCGTACCAAAGGGCTTAGCGCAGCCAGGCGCGCAATGCCAACAAGTGACGATTTATCAATCAGTTCGCGGTGTAGCGTGCAGCCCATGCTGAACCCCCTGGAGGTGGCATGGGCTCAGTTTCGCTTTTTGTTCGCCTATTGTCAAGGAGGGATTTTTAGGCAAGGCCTGGTTCACGACGTGGGCCAGATGGATGGTCTCAGCAAACACAATGGGGCACAACGCTCAAAGTGGTTGAGCGCGGTGCCCCTCTCAAGGTGCCACCCATCAACGGAAATTTTCTATGCGGGCCACTATTTTCTGCTTACCTGCACGAATCGCAAGCCTCTGCGGCCCGCAAATGCTCGATCGCACGGTGCGTCGCTTCCATGGCCTCCCGCTTATGTCCGCAAAAATTGTGGCGGGCTTCATGCATATCCCTCTCTGCTGATTCGAGCGCACGGATGGCCTCATGGATGTTCGGACAGCGAGCCGGTACCGGGACGGCCATGGGTACAGGGGCTGGGGCAGCGATGGCTGCCGACGAGTTAAAGGTTTGCGCCTTCGGGGCTCCAAACAGAATCGCGAAGCCCAAGGCGGCAAGCGCGACCGTTAAAGTGATAATCGTCTTCATTTCCCCTCCCAAACTGAAAGTTTGTACTACTCTGAGGATTGTAGAGATCCATCTTAATCAGAAGGGAACCCGTTCGCAAGTCCAAACACCGTGAGAGTGATAAAGTGACGGGGTGGCCAGTGGGTTCCCCGTGGGATTTACGGCAGGCAGACTCCCGGGTGCTGGTGTCATTTGGAA
>PMYF01000962.1:2275-13738 GCA_003171295.1 Acidobacteriota bacterium
CGCGGGAATGACTGCACCTGGAATCCTCGTGTCTCGCAAATGACAGCAGTGCCGCTTCCCGGCAGGCCCTGCATGAAACCGCCAATGCTGCTAGAATACTGGTGACTCATCAACATTCAGGAGGCATTCATGCAGGTCGCGGCCGTCCAGATGGACATCGAAATTCTCGCCAAGGAACGTAATCTTGAAAAGGTGCTCACCCATCTCGAGTCGGCTGCGCATGCGGGCGCGAAGCTGGTGGTCTTTCCCGAGTGCGCACTGAGCGGCTACTGCTTCACGAGTCGCGAGGAAGCCCGCCCCGTGAGCGAAGAGGTGCCCGGCCCTTCCACGGAAAAACTGCTGGCAGCCGCCCGGGCCCTGGATTGCACCGCCGTCCTGGGATTACTGGAACGCGTCGGTGGCCAGATATTCAATTCCGCCGCTGTCGTCACGCCCCAGGGGATCCTGGGAACATATCGTAAGCTGCACCTTCCCGGAGTAGGCTTTGACTGGCACGCCACGCCCGGCGACACACCTTTCCCCGTGTTTGCCACGCCGCACGCGAAGATTGGCATCAGCATCTGCTACGACTGCAGCTTTCCTGAGTCGGGCCGCGTCCTGAAGCTGAAGGGCGCGCAAATTCTCATCATCCCCACGAATTGGCCGCTCGGCTCCGATTCCTGCGAGCATACGCCTTCGGTACGCGCCACCGAGAACCACCTGCACGTTATCGCCTGCGACCGCGTGGGCGAAGAGCGTGGCGTCCGCTTTGCAGGCCGCTCGCAAATCATCGACTTCACCGGGAAGAAGCTGGCGGAGGCGGGAGAAACCGAGGAAACGATCCTCTACGGCGAACTGGACCCCTCGGCGGCGGACTCGAACCGCGTCATTCGTCAGCCGGGTAAGTGGGAATTCGACCGCATCGCCGCGCGCCGGCCGGAGATGTATTCCGCTCTCACGGACCCGCCAGGCAAATCCTAGCCCGAATCGCTTACCACGCTGGGACGGTTTTGGGGGCGGCCGGAAGGGCGGCTTCCGCCCTCTGTTCGTCCCGCGCTGCCGCAACTACCGGCTCTTATCCTCGGCAGATTCAGATCGCGGCATGAGTGGGCCGCGCCAGGTTTTGGGCCTCAGGCCCGCTCGAACCTTCCGCGTCGATTACGAACCGGACTACACCAAGACAGTCGACGCAGGTCGCGGTCTGTTCGCGTTTCCCTGCCGTGCGGTTACAAGGGATCTTGAAGGAACGCAAGCAATCTGCGCAAGGAATATTGTAATGGCCGTCTCCGTCCCAAATTGCCCGACCCGGCATACCACTAGGGCCCGGCGCAGGACTTCGCGCTGGGGGTTTTCCAATCAGATCCGCCACGGCCTCTATGAGATCTTCGGCTCGGAGATCATCCTTGGGAAAGCACAGGTCGGCCAGCGCACCCTTCGCGATTCCAAGTGAACTGGGATCACAACTGATGACAATGACCGGTATTTGAGGCAAACGTTGGCGCACTACCCTGAGAAACTCGAACCCGGACATGCGCGGCATCATTAAATCGGAAATGATGAGGTCGGGGGCACCCTGTCGGAGTTTCCCGATCCCATCGAGGCCATCAACCGCCGTCCGAACCACATACCCCGCACCTACCAAGATACTGGAAAAAATCTTCCGAATAAGCGGCGCGTCATCCACGAGCAGAACCCGATGCGTCAATTGTCCAAGCATTTCTCCCCCGAACCCGGTAAAACTACCAAATCTATATCTTCTGTCTAGCCGCTGTCTGTTCAAAATTGCTCACCTTCGGCAGGGGGTCGCCGAGCTGCAAGGAGGGGGTAGCGCAGCGCGGCCTTACGGCCGCAACCAAACATGAAGTGGGGTTTTGTAGGGCCAGGGCTTGCCCTGGCCAAGGCCACCCCAAGGGGTGGCCCTACACACACGACGAAAAATGTTTGCCAAGAAAACAAGAAATTACGATCTTGCATTGCAGAGTTATACGCGAAGCGCATTACTCTTCTTTGGAATTGCACCGGAAAGCAAGAAACCGCAGAGTAATCCCGCGAGGCACGGGATAATTCTGCGCTACATCCTTTTCTTCCACCAGGCAGGGCGTTTGTGAGTCTGAACCGTAGTCTCGCCAGCCTAAGGCAGCGCCTGAAGGGTGGCGTTCACCAGGTAGGGGTCGTCGAATTCGGTCCGCTGGCCGGCAGTCTTTCCGGCCACCGGCAACAAGCGAGCCGACAGCGGCTTGCGCAGCTTGACCGCCAGGCTCGCCACGTCGCCGATGATCTTGGCAAGTTGCTCTGTGGAAATGTCGCCCGGGAGCGGCACGGCGTCCAGGCCGGTCCCACAAACCGCAGAATAAGCCAGCAGCGCATCCAGTTTCAGCGTACCCTCGCTCCAGCGCTGGGCCAGTACGCTGTCTTCGAGCACGGGCAACATCAGCCCGGAATATCCCGTGCGGCGCACGACAATATCCCGCAAGGTCCCGGTGATGATGGCGACCGCGGTCATGGTGCCACTTGACCCAAACTTGGCCCCGGTCAAGCGCTCAATTGCCGCGCCAATGGATACTTCCTTGAGGGGAGCCGGTGAAAGATCGATGCCGGCGTAGAGCCAACCGGTCTCCTTCTGTATCGCCGCCGCAACGCCCTCCACACCGTGTGCGATTTCCTCGAAATCCTCCTCGAGCAGCCCACGGGCTTGTTTGGGATTCTGGGCGTGGGAAAAAGCTTCCGCCACGAGGTTGGCGGATTGCAAGCCCACCGCAAACGCGCGCCCGGGCCCGAGATGGTAGGAACCCGGATAGAAGGGCGTCACCGGTGGGACCATGGCGATGGCGGCAAAATGCAAGGCGCCCTGGCTGTGAGGTGTTCGTAGGGAGAGCGTCTTGACCACCTGGGCTGCCGCCTGCACACTTTTCCAGTGGATGCCGTCATCCGCGGCGACCATCAGACTGCCATCCAGATTAACCGTGGCGCCCAGAATCTCAGCCAGCAGGTCAGCCATGCGAGGATCGTCGAAATCCGTCATCATGGCCGGGCCGATGGCCATGATAAATCCCTCCTGGGTTGCCAGACGGTCGACGTCCCGGAACAGCGCCAGCGCCTGCTCCCGTGAAAGGTCTCGGACGTACTCCGGAAAGGGTTGCGTCGTAATGCGGAGCGTCTGGACCTCAAATCCAGCCTGCACGAATTCAGCCCGCGCTCTCCGCAGCATTGTCAAGGTTTCATCAATCTGCTTCCGGTACTGGTTACGGTCCAAGCGGATAAACGCCGTGACGGCCCGGACTTTGGGTTTCTCCCCGCCCCCCCTAGCCAGCAAGGGAAGGGTGCAAAGAACCGCGAGCAGCATGCAGAGGAGCCGCGGGCTCGCTCGTCTCCTGGATCTCACCATGAAAAGTCCTTCGCCTGACCAGAACCTCGAAAATGGGCCTCGGTCTGAGAATCGAGAGGCTTCCGCTTCGTCCTTATGGCAACAAGCCATACACATCCACTTCAGTTCCAGTCCCGATATATACCTTTCCATTGGCGACCGTAGGAAATACGAACTTCACCGCCGGACCCGCTTGGTCGCGGAAATTCAAGGCCTGCGCACTGTTGTAGAGTTCGGTGGCAACGTTGGTAGCATCAAAGGCATAGAGAACCGCGGGGCCGCCGCTGCCGAAAGCGTCCGCTTGCACCATCCACACAATGCCGTTGCTTGTCCCATTCGCGGAAAGTCCGGCGGGAGCACCAGGATATCCGATGACAGAGCCGGCAAGTGTGGGGGGAATCTGGGCAACGCCGTTTTGGAGTGTGAATCCTCTAAGTACGTCGGTAGCGGCCTGGAAGTAAAGGTGGTTGTTCCAGTAGGCGCCTCCGGCGAAGAGCAAACCGGCGAAACTCTCTTGTATCACCTGCACCGCCCCGGCGTCTTGCGCCTGCAAATGGCCCAGATTATCCCGGTTGAGAATCCATAGGCGAATGTCCTTGCCCGCCGTTGCCAGCAAGTGAGGGTAAGGGCCGGGCTGATCCGGAAGAACCAGGCCGGGGTCGGAGCCAAGGTCCCAATCCTCCTCCGCCATGATTGCTTGATTGTCGGGAGTGAAATAGTCCAGGACCTGAAACTGGCCGGACTGGACCTGCATTTTCAGCACGCTGTCGCCGTAATCGCTTCCGCCGGTGCTAGCATCGAAGGTCCCGTTGGCGGTTACGACATATAGGTTCCCTTGCGANNCCGCCCTGCCAGAGAGCACCTTCCCCCCCGTTGGGCGTGACATTAAAGACCGCGATCTGTTGAAGAGATGTGGCGTCGTAAGCCATCAGCCAGCCATGGAAGGGGTCAACGTCACTGTGGGAACCGAATCCAATATAGATCGTCCCGTTAAGGAGAAGCAGGGCCGGACGCTGCAGATGGCGCAAAGGCCCGAAGGTCACAGTGCCATTGACATTGTCGTATCCTGTGCCGGGAACACTAGCTGAAATCACCACCGGCCCGCCGAGTTTCTCCGCCCCCGTGGAAATGTCCAGCGCGTGCAGGCGATGGAAATAGCTGTAGGTGCAGCTCGAGGTGCAGGAGGGGTCCTGCAATTCCTTCGTCTTGGCGGTGAAATAGATCGTGCCTCCGGCCGGGTCGATGACGGGGGTAGAGGTGATTCCGATCTCGGGACTGATGTTATCGGATTCCACATCCTGAGATGGGACCGTCGTGACCCCGGTAGCGGGATTCAGGAGGCTGACCTGCCAGAGAGGTGCCGTGGATTGGCCATCGGCATCGAAGGCGTAGACGCTGTCGTGCTCCGTTGCCACGAAGACCACGTTGTGCACGCCCCCGTTAATCGAGACGTTTTGCATGTACAGGGGCTGGGCGTAAACCTGCCCATCGACTGGCAAGGAGAACAGCTTCCCAAATTGGTTCTGGTTCACATGGGCCGGAGCCAGCGCGGTCTCCTGCGCATTCAGCCCTATCCGGCTGTTGTCGTAGCGTTGCGTCAAGACCCCGCCGGGAAGGGTGGTAACGTAAACCTGCGCGGAATCACTTTGACTGGTCATGGCGGCTTGAATCGTGTGCTGTCCGACGGTCGCAGGTGAGGTATAGAGGCCCGACGAGGAAATTGTGCCCACACTGGAATCCCCCCCTGGTGTGCCGTCCACAGACCAGGTCACAGCGCCGCTGGATTCATCAATGAAGGCAACCTGGAATTGCACCGTCTGGCCAATAGTCCGGGAGGTCTGATGGGGACTGAGGGTAATTGCCGGTACTGACTCACCCGAAAGGTTGACGGTCTGCAGGCTAGTGTAACTGTTATCAGTTATGGTCACGCTCCCCGTGCGGGTTCCAGTGGCGGTCGGAGTGAAGGTCACGTTGATCGCGCAACTCGCACCTGCGCTTACACTGCTCCCACAGTTGCTCGCCTGAAAGTCGCCGTTGGCTACAATGCTTGTGACATTGAGGGTAACATTACCCGTATTCGTGAGCGTCACGATCTGTGCCGGGCTGCTGCTGCCGACACTCTGGTTCGCGAAAGTGAGGCTCGTAGTGGATAGTTGGGCCCCTGGACCATTTCCCGCCCCCGTCAGGCCGATCGTCTGAGGGCCGCTCGTGGAATTGTCGCCGATCAACAGGCTGCCTGTTCTGGTGCCCCCCGCTGTCGGAGTAAAGGTCACGCTGACGGTGCAGTTGCCCCCTACCGGCACGCTCGTCCCGCAGTCGTTCGTTTGGGCAAAATCACCCGTGACCGTCAGTTTCAAAATGGTGAGCGCGCCAGTACCAGTATTGGAGAGCGTCACTTTCTCAGCCGCGCTGGTGCTCCCGATATTCTGATTCGTGAAAGCAAGACTCAAAGTGGACAGTTGCGCTGTGGGAGTAGCTGTGGTTCCAGTCAAACTGACCGACAACGGCAGGGCCGTGCCCGCAGTGCTGACCGATAGTGTGCCCGTCCGCGTCCCTGTCGCTGTGGGAGTGAAGATCACCTGGATGCTACAGCTCGAATTGGAAGCCAAACTGACGGGGCAGTTGTTGGTTTGCGAGAAGTCCCCGCTGGCGCTCACCCCCGCGATAACGTAGGCTGCTGACCCGGTATTCTGTAGGGTCACGCTTTGTGCAGCGCTGCTCGTCCCCATACTTTGATTTCCGAATGTCAGACTGCTCGGGGAAGCTTGCACTGAGGGCCGCGCCGCGGTTTGCGGGGTGGCCAGCGTTCCGCCTACCCCGCCACCGCCGCAGCCCCCCCAAAACGCTGTAGCAAGCAGCAAAGTAACCAAGCAAGCCTGGGCGCCAAGACGGAGGCAACCGTCTCCCCCTAGAGGTGGTTCGGCCTGCAAGGTATGCAAACAGCTCTGAAACTGGCCTTCCTGCCCTCGCACAGTCATCACTCAAAACCCCCGGTACCACCAGGATGGGACGACAGATTGTTAACGCTTGATTCTTGGGTCTGGACGAACTGGTTTCTTACTTGGTTACATGATGGAGAAAGCACCCTAAGCCGAATTTCTCGCTCGCGCTATGCCATTTTCCGTGGGCCACCTCATTATGCTTGAGTGCCATGGGCCCAACTGGGGGCGGAATGCCAGTTTTCTGCAGGGGGCGCCCTTCTGTCAAGTTCTTTTAGGCTGGGCTGGTCAGGTGAAGATCCGTTTCAGCTTCAGGATGGGCCCCTCGAAGTACCGATGCGAGAGCTCGGCGATCAGAAAGCAGGTCACGTACACGATCGCGGCCCGCAAGCACAGCGTCCCGAACTTCCCCAAGCTGGCCACCAGAGAGGGTGGGTACTTTCCCAAGAGCCGATTCCAGATGTCGAAGACGAGGAAATGGATTATGTAGAGGCAATAGCTCAGGTCGCCGCACCAGCGCAGGGGACGCAGGCGCATCAGGGCCGTGAGCGCCGGCACGCTTCCAGTCAGAATTACGCCGACCAAGCCGGTGAAGCACAGATTGACGTCTGTAAACATGAAGGTGGCCCCGCAGAGGCGGGCGCGCGTGTAAATCCCCAAGGGCAATCCTACGGCGGCGACGGCGGCCGCGGCCGCGAGGCAGCCCAGGGAGAAGCGAAGGAGCCGGCTCCGCGTGTGTCCGGGTGATCGTACGAAGCTGGCAAGGAACGCTCCCGAGGCGATGCCATCTAATCGGCACCAGGAATAGGGAAACACATCCCAACCATGCCAGAAGGAAAAGGCCCGTACCATGGGCACCGCGACGATTATTCCCAAAGCGACATAAGCGATCCGGCGCAAACGCAAGCGGGAAACGACCCACGGCCAAAGCAAATAGAAGTGCTCTTCCACCGACAGGGACCAGAGCGGGGCATAGACGTTGAGTACTCCGAAAACTCCGGTCATATTGGAAAGGTAAATGAGCCCGAGTAAAACGAAATTCCCGGAGCGCTGGTAAAAGAGGAAAATCACCAGGAGGATAAGATAGTAGAGGGGAAGGATCCTTAACGCCCGGCGTCCATAGAAGTTCCGGAAGTAGTGCGGCTTGCCGACGGAGTTCAGAAGGATTCCCGTGATGAGAAATCCGGAAAGGACGAAGAACAGATCCACACCGAGCCCACCGGGGCGGGTGAGGAGTTCAATGGCGCGGGGAAAGCCCGTCCAGGTGTCCTCCTGCATCGACCAAGCGAACCCATGCAGCGCCAGCACCAGCAGAACCGCGATGCCGCGAATGCCGTCCAGCTCCGGCACTCGGACATCCACCCGGGCCATGGAAAGGGATTTGGAAAGTTCTGGAACTCTGGTTTCCGTCAATATCGCCTCAGTTAAGCGGGGCCGTATTCTAGCATAATCGTCCCCACCCTTGGCGCGAAGGTCGTCTGTGTGGAAAGGGCTAATTCATCACGAGGCGCCCAGCCAGCGCTCGCACGCGCCACTTGCCGGGATGGTTAACCCATGTAGCGGCCACAAAACCGCAGAAACAAATCTACAGTTCTTGCAAGCATGGTTTCCTCCGAACCCATCAGGCCGGCGGCGGGCTCTACCCGGGAGCAGAACGAGCCCCGTCTGCCCCACCCGGGGCGCCCGCTGGCCGAAGGCGGGACCTCGCCGACGGACCCCTCTGTAACCTTTCCAATTCTGCTTTCGCCTGGGACCTGTGCATATGTCGGTCCAGTGCCAGGACATAAGCGAAGATTGGGGCGCTCAGCAACCAGGCGGCCGAGTAGTACGCGAAAGTTGATTCCGCTACTGAGGAGATGGTCACAAACAGCAGGACGCCGGGAATTTCGGGGGGAATCAAGGCTTTGTCGCGTGGGGGCCGCAGGAAGAAGTATTTCGCAGTCAGCAACCACACAATAAGGAGTGCGAGGAGGATCGCCCCGCCTCCCAAAATGCCCGACTGCACCAGGACGTGCAAGAAGGCATCATGCATGTGTTGGTGCAGGTAGTAACGGTCAGCCTGAAACCCCAGGCCCCAAAAAGGTGACGTAAGGAAGAGTTTCCAGCCCTGCTCCCAGGTGTGAGTGCGCCCGCTCATGGTGACCATGGTCACATCCATGCGGCCGGTGCGCGTTATGTAGCGAAAGAACTTGTCATAGAACCCCACCAAGCCAAGCAGCGCGGCGGAGGCTATTCCCACCACCACGAAAACTGCCCGCTTTTTCTTCAGCGGGGCCAAGACCAGGAAGGCGCCGGCGATGAACGCCAGCACTTCCGTGCGGCCATTGGAAAGGACCAGGGCATAGAGCGAAACCGCAAGCAACCCTCCCCAAATGAACCGCGTCAGGCGCTTGCCCTCCCAAACCCGGGCCAGCGCGACGATTCCGGAAATGGCCGCGTACCGGGCAAATCCGGTGTTGCGGGTGGAGGCCATACCCAGTGTTTCTCCGTAGCTCGCGCCGTACGCTCGCACGCCGACGGGGCCGGCCTCCGCCTCCGCCATCCCCTGCCGGCCGAGGAACGGCAATGCCCCCAGAAGGCTCAAGGTGATCACTCCATCCACAATCCAGTTTAGAAGCAGCACCTGCCGGAGATCGGGGAGGGGGTCCTCAACGGGGACAATGGCCAGCAGAACCAGGATGATTGACAAATACATGCCGCCCCAATACATCGCGTCCACCGGTTCGATCGATACGAACGCGGAAGAAGCCAGTCCCACTACGGCGTACAACAGCAATAATCCCAGCGGACCGAGGATCCAGCGCGCCAGGCGGTTTATGCGGGTGAGCATCAGCAGGAGGGCAAACCAGGCGGCCACCATGGGAACAAAGGCCCGGAGACCATGGATCAATTGCATGAAATTGACCGGAAATTTGGGGTCTTCCACGAACCAGAGGCCGGTGTTATAACCTGCCCAGAGGAGGGCCCACAGCCCGACCGCCAGTGCCGCATTCAGGCGGAATCCGTGAGGACGGGGCACCGCCTGAGTCGCCGCCCTGGCCGGGTTGGCGCCCGGACTACGCCCAAATTGTCTTACCAGATCCACGCCCATTTAAACCTCACAAAACAACACTTCCCTGTAGTTACTCATGGCTCTTCAACATTGGATCCAAGTAACCCCACCTTCAGGCCTGTTCCACCCGTACTCAGGGGTAGGCCTATCCTCGAGTTGCCGTGCGTCCTGGTTTACCGGCGAAGCCTAACCACCCACATAGCTACTCTCCGTTGCACGGCTGCTGACCCGTCTGCGCATGATCCATCTCTGTAAGCGCATCCCAGTTGAAAATGAATGCATTCCCTCCTTGCAGAAGTATTTCGAAGCGCATCTTCGCAATACATACGATAAGGTTCGAACTTGTTCTCCGCTGCGGGAATATCCAGTCATGAAGTTCAATCATGATTAGGGGTGTTTTTATAACCCAGTCTGTATTACTACGAAAGATAGCTTCTTCAGCACCTTCGACATCTATCTTGATAATCAGCAGCTCCCCATCTGGAACTTTCTCGATGATATCAGGAATGGTTAGGGCCGGGATAGCGTCAGGGTCAGCCGGGTCACACTCACCTGTCTGGTATGCCCAAGGCTTGGCCGTGCGGTTGGTAATCTTAAGGTGAGTGGATCTATCCCATACACCACATCGAATAGGCGTAATGGATGGGAAGAGCTCAGCATTCTGGCTAAGGATTCTGAAGTTGTCCGTAGACGGCTCTAAGGAAACGATCGCTGCCTCGGGAAAAAGCTGCGCCAGGAACACCGATGACAGACCCGTATTCGCCCCGCAATCAATGATCACAGGCCTTCGGCCACGACTGAGAATGTCCCTGTATTTGTTCATCACCAAGGCGCTCTGAGGAAAGGGAGTGAAATCCCACTCACGGTCAACGAACATCTGCAGAAAGACCGAAGCGTCACTTGTCCACTTGCGGATGAACAACCGATGACCATTTGGGAGAATCACCCTGCCGACTTTACCTGCACGGCCAACATATAACCGGCAAAACATCGAGAGCCCTCGTGCTCCAAAAGTAGAAATCAGTCTATGAAGAACCCAAAGTCCCTGATGGATACGGCGCCACATTAACCCTCCGCTTCAGGACAACCGACTTCGCCCACTCGTGGTACCACCAAACTCCAGGCCTCCACCCCAACCGCTGAGGTTTCCCGACACCGCGCGCAAGTGCGAGATTGGAGAAGTCGGGAAAGCAGGGTGAGTTTAGGAAGCGTTCTGCTAGTCACACCATTCTGACGAAGGATTCTCAGTGTGCCACCCTTGCTTAGGCATCCTGGACATTATTCCCCAGGGTTTGTTTATAGATACCTAGCAGGCGGTCACCCAGCTTATCCCAGTCGTAGGCCTCCTCGGCCCGCTGCCGAGCCGCTTGACCCATCTTCAAGCGGAGTTCACGGTCCCGGTACAATCGTTCCAGGGCCTGGGCGATCAGTTCCACGGTCTCCTGGGGAGAACCGGCGGGAATCTTGATGCCGCACTCCTCCGTCACGTGCATGGCTGGGCCGGCAAGGTCCATGCAAATCACCGGCTTGCCCGCAGCCATGGCTTCAATCACCACGGCGCCTCCTCCATCACGGAAACTTGGGAAGAGGAACACATCACATGAACACATGGTGGCCAGGACTTCATCTCTCGCCATCCAGCCGGGAAGACGCACCTGATTCCCAAGCTGCAACGAACCCACCAGATCCTGCAAGCGCGAGAAGTCCGGCCCCTCGCCAACAATCTCGAGCCTCGCTTCCGGGTGCTGGCTGGCAAAAAGCTTGAACGCCCGGATAGCAAGTTTGTATCCCTTGAGCGCAATCAGCCTGCCAGCGGAGAATACGCGGAATTCCTGTGCAGGTGACCTCCCCGCGGCCGCCGCGCCGTCAGACCGCGGCCCTTTGGAACCATTCTGGTTGGCGATGATCTTCAAGTCTTCTGAAGATATCCCATTCACGGGAAAGAAAGTGGCCTTGTGCTGAAACCGCCTGGGGAGGGCCTGCAATGACTCCCGATTGCAGACCAGGATCTTTTGCGCGCGCGCTTGACCGCGGATAAAGAAGGGGTCGTGGCGGAGAATCCACCCCATACCCGCTCGCACTCGTTCCCAGAAGTGATTATGAAGGGCGTACTCGGAAAGATACTGTCG
>PMYF01000962.1:13785-20324 GCA_003171295.1 Acidobacteriota bacterium
AGGCTTGGATCTGCCACAGATAGGCATAGACCTGGAAGCATCCCTGCAGTTTCTGCAAGACGGACAGCCAACGTGGCAGTTCGAAGTAGTGGAAGTGGAGGGTAGGATACGCCGGTTGCGCGGGGCGCTTCTCAATTCCTTCCCGGTTCGAGGGGTGCGTCAAGACGTGAACTTCGTGAAACCTGGCGAGTTGGGTGACCAGGTTCCAACCGAGCACAGCTTCGCCGCTGCCCAACCGGATGTTACCGGAGGGACTGCAAGCGAAAGCACAGGTCAATAAACGCAGATTCCTCACCTTATATTCGGGCACGGCCCGTATAGAGCCCATGCCGCCACCGAGTATATTTCGCGAACAGCCAACGGTAAGCGTGCAACCCCAGCCCGGAAACGGCCAGGCTCGCATAAATCATGGGCTGGAACGGCCGCAAGCGCAAGGACTCCCACGCCATCCGGCGGGCCTGAGGAACGTCGTAGTTGAGCAGGATCGCAGCCAGGGCGCTCAGATGCTGGCTTAATTGCGCGGCGTCAAAATCCGCACGATGTTTTTCGACGACCCGGAAGCGGCCATCGTAAATCCTCCGGAGCGATCCCGAGATTTGGGCGCCACCCAGGTGCCGTCTCACCAGGCACACAGGGACCGACGCCACCCGCGATACCTTCGCCGCCCGGAGCCAGAGATCCCAATCTTCGTAACTGGGAAGGGTCTCGTCAAATCCCCCCACCGCCTCCAGCACGCTCTTGCGCAAGGCCACGCGCGAGCAGGAGCCAATAAAATCACCGGCCAGGAGCCGCCGATAGACGTCACCCGCAAAGGTGGGGAGGCGCTGCCCCAGGAAACGCCCGTCGGAACCCAAAAGTTCCTTGCCGCAGTAAGCCAGTCCGACCGCTTCGCCCCCGGCCTCAAACGCGGCCACCTCGCGCGCCAGTTTCTCGGGGAACCATTCGTCGTCGGAATCCAGGAACGCGACGTAGGTTCCGCGGGCGAGGTTTATGCCGGTGTTGCGTGCGGCAGACTGCCCGCGATTCCGGTCGAGGCGATGAAAACTGAGCCGCGTGTCCCGAAACGCGGATACCACAACCCGGGTGTCATCGACCGAGCCATCATCAATGACGAGCAATTCCCAATTCCCAAAAGTCTGGGCCATTACGCTCTGGATGGCGTTGCCCACCGTGCGCGCGCGGTTGTACGTCGGAATCACCACGCTCACCACCGGATTGTTCGATTCTGTCATCAGCGCTTATAGGCAGTGAGAGGGTACGGAATCTCCGCTGGTTCCGCGTCCATGCGCTCGTACCCGAGTGACTTCAGCAGATCAGTAATGTCGCTTACGCTTACGCCTGGGGGCAGAGACTTGGGATGAACTTCACAGCATAATATTCGGCATTGGGGGTCTGACAGAGTACGCCGGAAGCCTTTGATGACCGCGTATTCAAAACCCTCCACATCGATCTTCACCGCACGAGGGATGGGCAGTCCTTCCGCTTCCGCGAAGGGGTCACCTTGTATCACCTGCACCAGTTGATAAGGTATTTCTCCATGCCCGGGAGGGCTCGCAATGGCGCCCGACAAGAGACTGAAATTGGCCACCACTTGCCCAATGTAAAGTTTTCCCTGGGCATCCCGTTCGCCGACGGCCTTTTGAAAGGCGCGAACATTTGTCAATCCGTTCAGCTTAAGGTTCGCCTGGAGTTGCTCGTAGGTTTCCTGGTGCGGCTCCCAGGCCACCACCGTGCCTGTTTCTCCCACGACCCGCGCCAGCAATACCGTGTACACGCCCAGGTGGCTCCCGATGTCGTACACCGTATCTCCGGGTTTAAGAAAGCGGAGGATGAGGTCAAGGCTGGGTTCCATGCTTCCCGCCTCGATAGCGCGCAACTGCTCCGGAGTACGGGTGAAGAAGCGTGCGGAGACGCCCCCCCGTTCCACTTCGAGGACTCCTTGCCGCGACGAAGCCAGATAGTGGTAAATCCTTCTTGCCGGCGCCCGCAGTCCGAGCGTTCTTACGGCACGAATGAACCATGGGTTGTAAGTCAGTCTTCGGATGATGCTGGGCAGCGGCATGACTTTATCCCTGGCGCGACCGCCCCGCGGCGGCGCTTGCCAGGTTTTTACCTCCTGCGCTAGACGCGCCTTAAGCCACCTTTGACCACAAGAGCCAGACCCACAAGGTTTCCCGCAACTCGCTTGAGGCGCGAGGGTTCAAGCCCCTTAACGGCTTCGAAGGTGCTGAGAAACATGCGCACGAACAGCCCGAGGCAGCAAAGTGGGCGTGAAAATTCCTGGTGCTTGCCTACAAAGTAAAGCCGGTTGATTACTTCTTTCTTGCCGAACAGATACCAATCCGGACGTCCGATCTTGGAAGGATAGTGGTAGGACCGCGCCGCGGCAACGATCGCCAGGCGGTGTTTCTTCCCCACGCTGTAGCTAAAGTCCAGGTCCTCCAGGAAGCCGTATCCCGCGAACCATTCATCAAATAACTCTTCCTGTAGAATTCGCCGCGGATAAACCGCTCCCCCACTCGGTAACCACTGCACGTACCGGTTCTCGGGAACACTGCGGAATATCGTCTGGAACCCCGAGCGCATCACCAGGCTCCCGCGCGGGTCATAAAGGCCCCAGCGCGAAACGAAGCGCAGCGACTTCAAACGCGACGCAGAGAGGGGAGGCAGATTCATCCAGTTGCAACTTGCCCCTCCCGTATCCTCCGGGGCGTTTTTCCAAAACTCCAGCATCGCTTCCACGGCCTGCGGCTCCAGAACAATGTCGTCGTCCATAAACCCGATCAGTTCGATCCCGGGCGCGACACACTCCACGCCGCGATTCCGCTTCGCCGAGGCCGAGCCGCGCGGGAAAGTCGTCACGGAGATATGCAACGCGGGGAACTCTCGTGCCAGGGTGTTCCCTTCCCCGGCCTCGTCCACCAAGACCACTTGATCAGGCCGGCGGGTCTGCTGGGCCAGGCTCTGCAGCATTTTCCGCAGTTCGTCACAACGGCCAATGGTGGGAATGACAATCGCGATTTTGTCGCCAGCGAAAGACATACTGTTGCTGCGTCGAACAACTGCCCTCTCCCCTGGGGGAAAGAGCCCTCACCCCAGGCGGACCGCCGGCTCATGCAGGTTACTTGCCCCGAGCGGCAGCGAGGTCAGACTCCAACATCATCCGCACAAGTTGTTTGAAATCCACGGCGGGCTGCCATCCGAGCGCGCGCTGCGCCCGGCGTGCGTCCGCGCGCAAATCATGGATCTCACCGGTGCGCAGGAACTGCGGGTTGACCTCCACCCACTCTTCCACCGTGCGGGGCACGTTCGCGGCCGGTCCGAGCTCACCCATCGCGGCCATGATCTCGGTGAGGAAATCGGAGACACTATGTGAGACCCCGGTGCCAATGACGAAGTCCTGCGGTTCCGCCAACTGCAACATGGCGTGCATGGCCTTAATGTAATCCCCCGCGAAGCCCCAGTCGCGCCGGGCCTGCAGATTCTCCAGCGCCAGCTTGGTGCGATCACCAAGCAGCCAGCGCGACGCGACGCGAGAGATCTTGCGCGTCACCATTTCGGGCCCCCGCCGCGGCGACTCATGATTGAAGAGAATGCCGCCCACCACAAACAGGCCTCTTTGCCGGTAAACTTCTGCCAGGCGATGCGCCGCCAGTTTCGAGACTCCATACGGCGAGGTCGGGCGGAGCCGCGTCTGCTCGTCGCACAACCCGTCCCAGTTGCCGATCATCTCGGAACTGGAAGCCTGGTAAACCCGCGTGTCGCGCTTGGTCCGCTCCACAAGTTGCAGCAGCCGGGCCAATCCTCCCACGTTGATGTCAAAGGTCTCGGCCGGAACTTCCCAACTGGTGGGAACGAATACCTGGCCGGCCAGGTTGTAGACCTCATCGGGCCACGCCTTTTGGAAGGCGACGGCCAGTGATTCCGCATCCCGCAGGTCCCCATAAACCACTTCCAGGCGCGGGAGAATGGCCCGCAGCCAGCGGGCGGACTCGGGCTCGCGCCGCACCAGGCCCCAGACTTGATAGCCACGCTCCAGCAGGTACTCGGCAAGATAGCTCCCGTCTTGCCCCGAAACTCCCGTGATCAATGCTGATTTCATGGTTGGAATATCCTCGCTCCCCTCTCGAGATTCAAAAAGAGTCTTTCACTTCCGGGTTCTGCGCCGCCCCGCTCGACAAGGCAGCGAGCCGTCGGCCCGGGCAGGACACGTACTTCGGGCGGCAGCGATGTCGAACTCCGCAGTTCATCACAACGGCCAATGGTGGGAATGACAATCGCGATTTTGTCGGTAGCAACGGGCATACTTTTACTGCTGCGCTTGCAGCGGAAAGGGTCGGCCGCGACGCCGGCGCTACGCGGTCCTCCGAACTACGGGACACTAGACTTAGAGATCGTGGGACTCAGAGTTTCTTGAACGCCTTCCCGGTCATCATGTTGCTTCCACTTTCCTTCTACACCTTTGTAGCCGTCAATCATCCCGCAAAGAATGGCGCGAGCAACATCAGGCCTGCCAGTCTTTAATACCTTGAGGATCCGCACAAAACCCAAGGGGAGGTTGTAAAGATGAAATAAGACCCACCAATGAAGCGGCAGGAAATCGCCCGCCAGTAGCATGTGGTTGCGCGTGGTGTAATAGTAACGCTTCGTGCTGAGGGCGCGCCTGGCAAAGCGCTCACCCTTGTGCCACACAAAACCTTTGCGAGTTACGATACTACGGTACCCCGCTAAGATGCTTCGGTAACAGAACTCAAACTCCTCTCCGTCCATAAAGATCGCATCCATCAGGTAACATCCCCTCGCGGAATAGATTCGCTCCAAAACCTCCCGCTGAATCAGCATAGCGGGGCCCGCAACGTTAGCTGACTGCCAACAATCGACACTCTCCTCGGGCAGCGGCAGGTCACTGCGGACCAGAGGGCTAAAGAAGAAGCGAAGCAAGGTGCTCCGCAACGCATATTGGAGAAGTTTTGTCTCCCGGTCGTAGGTGATGCCCCCCACGATGCCGGCATTTTCCCTCTTTCCGACCTCGACCAGCGCCTTTATGCAATCTCGATCTACTTCCGCGTCATTATCCAAGAGAAAGACGGCGTCGGCCGAGGGGTTGCGGAGCAGGGCATATCGCACCCCGATGTTTACCCCTCCCGTACGTCCGTAGTTTTCTGGACTGCGAATCAGGACGGCTCGGTTTGCAGGCAAGGTTGCCGCGAGAGATTGCTCCTGGACAACCTCTCCTCCCGCCCGAGCGGTGGCTTCAGAATATTCAACCAGCAGGTAGCCATCCCTCTCCAGCGCCCATTCCTTTATTCGCCCAATGGAATCATCCTGTGAACCATTATCCACGACAATCATCAGGAAGTCCGGGTATTCCAGGTGCCGGACAGACTCCAGGCACTCGAGCGTGTCACGCCAGCCGTTCCAATTGAGGGCGACGATGGCCACCCGGGGGTTTGGGCGTGATTGTTTTGGGCTCGCTGTAGCCATGATTCTCCCCTCGGGGAGCTGCCCCGAGAACGGCGCGAAGCCGACTCTAACGGGCGATCGACCGCCGCTACAGCGGAATGCGCAAGAGCTTATATTGCTTTGTAAAGCAAGACAAGCGCTGCTGCTGCCGCACCCCACGCGGCCCACCCGAGGCAGGCCGGGCCTCCTCCGTAGCAAGCTCAGCTCTGGCCATATCCCCTCGTGACCTGGTCGTGGTCCCGCCATCTTCCCGTGACCCCACGGTAGCCGTCGATCAATCCCCAGAGGACGGCGCGGGCGCAGGGGTAACGGCGGGCTCGGAGGTTCTTGAAGACACTGGCGAGCCGCAGCGGAATATGCACGAAATGGAAAAGGATTCGCCACCCGGGAGAGAGCAGTTCATGGGCCAGGAGGACCCGATTGCGGCCCGAGTAATAGTACCAAACCGGGCTCTGGTAACCCCCCGAGGTTCGTTCGACCTTATGGCGGACAGTGGCAGCGCGCACGATGAGGCACTTGAACCCCTTCTTCCGGGCTGTATGGCAGAAGGCGACTTCATCCCAATACAGGTACAGGCGCTCATCCAAGTATGCTCCGTGCGCCGCCTGAACGGTTTCGAAGACCGCTTTCCTTACGAGCATGGCCCCACCATGAACGAAAACCGAATCCCAGAAGGCTACGCCCGCCTCCGGCATCGCGGTCTGAGCTTTGAGGAGCGGAGCGAAAAACAAACCCCGCAGTGTTCCGCTCCGGGCAAACTCAACATGGTCACCTTTGCCATTCATAACCAAGGGTCCGACGATGCCGGCTCCCGTGCTCTGGTCAATTTCCAGGAGACGCGCGAGACAATCGGGATCCATCGCTGCGTCGTTGTTCAGCAGAAAGACATAGTCAGCGGAAAGGTTCCGGTGCAGCGCGTATGCAATAGCAACATTGTTGCCGCCGGTATAGCCCAAATTCTCTTCGTTGCGGATCAGAACCATTCGGGAACGAGAAGGCGCAGCGTCAAGCGCCGCCTCCGTCGCTGCTTCCCCACTCCGCAGCGCGGTCTCGCGGGAGTAGTCGGCGATGACGTG
>PMYF01000962.1:20358-28490 GCA_003171295.1 Acidobacteriota bacterium
AGGGACTCCAGACACTCCACCGTATCCCGCCACCGTTTCCAGTTCAGGACGCAGATCGCAACCTTGGGCTGCGTATGGTCGTGCGGCATATCCGGGTTTTCCACTTCGGGTTGATTCATCAATGCACTCGCGGGGGCGCTTCTCGCATGACCCTCATCCCCGGCCCACCTGCTTCCGCATAAACGCCTCCAGTTGATCGGTGCTGCGTTCCCAGGTGAAGCTTTGGATGCNNCGGGGCGGTGACAGCAGAGCCGTAACTTCCGGCTCGGCGTATTCACGCACGCCGCCGATGTCTGTGGAAACCAATGCGCATCCGCAGGCCATCGCCTCGGCGGGAGGAAGGGGGAAACCCTCAGCCCAGCTGGCACAAAGATAGATACTGCTCCCATTGTAAATCCCGTTAACGATTTCTGCTTGGGGAGGATCCTGGAAGTATTCGACCCACTCCGGGATGGATTCCGAACGTCGCGGGGTGCCGAAGAGTGCGGCACGGAGGTCCGGGTGCTGCTTCTTGACGACGCTTAAGGCCCGTAAGCCCTCAGAGCAACCTTTCCACTCCGCCCCGTGAAATAGCATTGCAACTCTCTTGGGGCGCATGGAAATCGGATTCAGGAGCCGATACTTTTCATGGTCGATACCGTTGGGGATGTACTCCATGTGCTCACAACCTAACCCTCGTCCGAGCTCATCGAGCCATCGTGCAATAACCACTTTGTGCAAGGGCGCACGCCAAGTCGCGTCCACTCGATCCTTCGGACCACCCCACGCTTCATAATGCTGAATTAAGTAACATTTTATGCCCTTACTACTGGGGTACCCGAGAACATCTTCCGCCGTCTGCCAAGCTGTCGCAATAACTACATCGCCGTCCGGTCCCTTGGAGGCATCCAGATCCGAGACATACAGCATGCGAACATGGTCGTCAATCGAATGCCAACGAACGTGCGGTGGGAAGAGAATGTCGCGCAGACGCGCACCTTGCCGACGCAGCCCCGAATAGAATCCGGTGGCGAGAAGCGGAGTCGCGCTCGCAAAACGGCGCGGATGGACGACGGCTACCTCATGCCCTCTAGCGACGAGCCGATTCGCATATTCGTAAACGACCCGGAAGCCACCAATGGGCTTTCTGGGGTAGCACGGCAGCACAAAGGTGATCCTCACGGATGAATGCCGACTCCTTGGCTATCGCGACGGTCGCAGGAATCAAGTCACGCGGCAGCGAGCCGCGCCAGCCGTCTGCGATGGTAATGAACTCAAGGCCGCGCGCTCAGCTCCTGCTTCCCGCGCCTAGCCTTTTGCGGGCCCCAAGGGCCCGGCGGATTCCGCCTCTAGCCAGCCGGGCGGGCACGAACCACAGAAGTTCCATGACCACGCGGGGAGAAGCGCAACATTTCAGGGCCTCCCACGCTTGCCGGAACGCCGTCCTGAACTCCGCCTTGCCCAGCGCAGCACCGGCGATGCTGAGAGCGCGCAGCGAAACAAGTTCTCTGGCCTTTCCGGATATGGTGTCGGCCCGGTCAGGGGGCAGCAGCGGACGAACCAGGGCGATGCAACGCCGTTCGTCGACAACGCTCTCACCGGATCTTACCGCGGCGCTCGTCCAGGTATTGGAATGCATGCGAAAGGCCGCCAAGGGCGCGGGTTCGTACCAAACGGGATAGTGGGCCGCAATCCTGATCCACATTTCCCAATCCACTGCGAAGGTCAGATCCATCCGGAATGCCCCTAGCCGCTCATAGACACTCCGCCTGACCACGACGGAGGGAGTGGCAATGATGCAAGCGGTCCCGATCCTGTCGATGAAGTCCGGCAACACTCCCGGCATGGGACTCTCCAGCTCAGAACTCTCATGCCAGCCGTCGTTCTCATCAATCAGGGAGTACCGGCAAAACGCCGCTCCCACATCGTCCCTATTCTCCAGCGCCGCCCGGAGTTGCTGGTAGAAGCCCGGGAGCACAAGGTCGTCGCTGTGGAGAATGTGCACCCACTCGCCCCGCGACCGGTCGATGCAGCTATTCCAGTTAGCAGTCCCGCCCAGGTTGCGGGCTTGGCGAAAGAAACCCACTCGCTCGCCCCCCACCCGCCGCACCAGCGGCTCCGGGTCATCGACCGTGGAAGCGTTGTCAAGCAATTCAATTTGCATCTCGGCCGGCCCCGGATCTTGCGCCAGCACGCTACGCAACGTCCTTTCGAGGTACGTCGTGCGATTGTGGCTGGGAATCATCACCGACCAGAAGGGGCGCGGCCCCGTTCCGGCAGGCGGGACGATTTGAGGTGGATAGGTCGGCATCAGAATGCGTGCGTCTAAACTCAACCCTTCCTAGGAGGAAGCCGCGGCGCCCGGCGGGTTGGCTTCGGCGCGCAGCGAGCGCCGCTCCCACATTTGAGGGTCACAGGTTGGAACCCGTCGCAGCCAACTGCTCCCTCCACCACTCGACCGTCCGCTGCAGTCCTGCTTCGAGACCGTAGGAGGGGCGCCAGCCGATATCATTCCGCAAGCGGCGGACATCCGCCACCAGGAAAGGCGGATCGACCGGATTGGCCTTTACAGCTCCGAAGGCAATACGGTCGCTGCCTTCCAGGGTCTCGCCGATGAGTTGCACAATTCTCCGGACGGTGACGGGTTCGCCGGAGCCGATATTCACCGCCCCTTCGAACTTGCTCCGCGCCACGGCCAGGATGGCGGAAGCTACATCCTCAACGCATAGGTAGTCCCTAACTTGAAACCCTTCGGTGCACTTGGCCGTGGCCCCCTTGAGTAGAGCCAGGATCACGGCGGGCACCAGGCGGTCTTTCTCCTCACCGGGGCCGTACAGGTAGAAGACCCGTGTCCAGGCAAAGCTCATCGCCGTCTCCCGGCAGAACGCCTCCAGAACCGAGCGTGTAGCATTCTTCGCGATGCCATAGAGGGTCCGCGGATTCAGGGGAGTCAAACTCTCCGACAAGTATCCGTACTCGACATCGTATTCAAAGCAAGACCCCACACCCACCAAGCGCCGACAGCCGGCAGCCTCCAGGGTTCTGGCCAGTGCCAGGGTCATGGTGACACAATCCGCATTCTCGGGCGCTGCCCAATACCGCCCCGGCACCACGTACCATGCCGCGTGGATGGCCAGCTCGGGTTTCAACTCGAGCACCACTTGGCGGACCGCCGCGTGGTCCAATAGATTCACGGTCCTCACATCCAGCCGGTCAAGGCAATCCCGAAGGCGATCGAGGGAATCCTCCGGCCGTACTATGATTTGAACAGTGTGGCCCTCCTCAGCCAACTGCCGTGCGAGGTGCGACCCGATGAAACCGGCCGCGCCGGTCACGAGGACTCTCAGTTTTTCAGCTCCCATCGCGCACCACCTGCGGCGCCGGTCCGGGGTACCCGGGCGCCCTTGCCCCTGCCCCGGAGGGCTTGAACAGTTGAACCGAAGAAATGATTCTCCCTAAGCAAAGGGCGTAACAAAATCGCGGAACAGGGGGAGTTTGGCGTCCTTGCCGGAGACCAGCGGGTCACCGGCCGGCCAAGGAATCTTCAGGTCCGGATCGTTCCAGCGGATGCCCCCTTCGGCCTCTGGCGTATAGCGGCAATCGACCTTGTAAAGCACTAACGAGGCGTCGCGCAAAGTGCAATAGCCATGCGCGAATCCCTTGGGGATATATACCGCCTTTTGCTCCTCCTCGTTCAGTTCGACCATGTCCCACTGGCCGTAGGTGGCTGACCCCCGCCGCAGATCCAGGAAAACATCCACAATGCGGCCCGCCACCACACGCACGAACTTGGCTTCGGCAAAGGGTGGTTTCTGAAAGTGCAGGCCCCGCACGATACCCTTGCGCAGGGAAAACGCCTGATTCTCCTGCGCCCAAGCGGTGGTCAAGCCGGAATCAGCGAAGCCGGCTTCATCATAAACCCGCAGGAAGTAGCCGCGCTCATCGCGTCGAGGCTCGAAAAGGATCTCGTAAGTTCCCGGCAGCCGGAGTGGTTTGATTTTCATCTCTGTCCTTCCCGCGCCTACACCAGGTTGAGGTGCCCGCGCCAAACTACGCAGCCTCCGATTCCCGATACCCGACCCCAAGGTACCGCAAACCCGCCGCAAGCACGGACCACCTCTCGTAAACCCTTCTTCCGTCCACGATGAAAGCACGCTTCTTCATCAAACTCGCGAGCTTCCGGAAATCGACGTTGACAAACTGGGGCCAGGAGGTCACCACGACAAGGGCGTGCGCTCCCGCCGCAGCCTCGAACTGGGTCTGCGCATACGTCAGGGGGGTGTCCTGGAAGAGCGTCTTCCTGGCCGCTTCGAGCCCAAAGGGATCATAGACAGAGACCTTGGCTCCCGCCTGGACGAGAGAATCGACGATGGGCTTGGCGGGCGTATCCCGGACATCGTCCGTGTCGGGCTTGAAAGCTATCCCCCAGACGGCCACCTTCTTGCTCCTAAGTCCCCCCAGCTCGTGGCTGAGCCTTTTCATAAGCCGCAGGGGTTGCTGTTGGTTGATGCTGATGACGCTCCTCAGCAGGCCGGGTTCATAGCCGCGTTTCTCAGCCAGAGTACACAGCGCCGGAACATCCTTGGGAAGGCAACTTCCCCCGTAGCCACAACCGGCCTTCAGGTAGGAAATGATCCCGGGTGAAAGGCGCCCACGCAGGGAGCTGACCGCCCCCTCGAGGAAGGGAGTCAGGCGGGCGTCGAGGTGTACCCCGCGCAGGACGTCCACGACGTCCACATCTCCCACGGCCTCCGCGATGGAAGCGATCTCATTCGAGTAACTGATCAAAGACGCCAACAGGGAGTTGGCGGCGTACTTGATCATCTCGGCGGTCCGCAGGTTGGTGTGCAGGATCGGACAGTGGAACCGGGAGTAGATCTTCTTGAATACGCGGAAGGATCGCTCCTCGTCGCTGCCGATTACGATCCGGTCGGGGCGAAGGAAATCTTTGATCGCATCCCCTTCTTTCAGGAACTCCGGATTGGCGCACAATCCGAATTCGCCTGCTTTCTTCCCGGAGCTTTCCTGGAGGAGGGGCCTGACAATCGTGTCGGAAGTGGAGGGAACCACAGTGGATTTCACGGCGACCACGTGAAAGGCGCGCTTGCTTCTCAGCGCGTGCCCGACCTCCCGGGTGGCGGCTCTCACATAGCGAAGGTCAATGGCGCCGTTCCGCGAAGGTGTGGGCACGGCAATCAGAGTGATGTCTGATTCCTTAACGGCTCGTGCCAGGTCCTGGGTGGCGGTGAATCGCCGGTTCTTGAGATTGCGCCGCAGCAAGTCTTCCAGGCCGGGCTCGTAGATCGGCGATATGCCGTGCAAGATGCTTTGCACCCTCTCCGGAATCCGGTCAACGCAGATGACGCGGTTCCCCACCTCGGAAAGGCACACACCGGAAACCAATCCCACATACCCCGCGCCAATGATCGATATTCTCATCTCCGATCCATCTAGCGGTCGTCGATCTTCTGATTATCCCGGTACCACAGAGCTGTCCTTCTCAGCCCTTCCGCGAGGGTGGTGCGGGGATTGAAATTCAAGAGGCGCCGCGCCTTGGAGATGTCAGGGCATCTCCGCAGCGGGTTATCCGACAAGTAGGCGGAGTCATCGCTCTGCTGGAAGCGCAGCTCGACCCGAATATCGAGGACCTCCGCGGAAACCTTGATGACCGCCTCCGCCAACTCCCGGATGGAGATTTCCGGTTTGTCCACTCCAATGTTAAACGCCTCTCCGCCCGGCGCGGACAGCAGCACCTTGAAGTACCCGGCCACGGCGTCAGCAATGTACGAAAAGGTTCGGGTCGGCTTCCCATCGGACAGCAGGACGATATCTTTCTTGGCCAGGACGTCCCGGAAAAAGTCCGGAATGACTCTGCGGTCGCCCAGCTTAAGCCCCGGGCCGTAGTTGTTAAACGGCCTGACGCTGTTAATCGGCAGTCCATGCACGCGATGAAAGTTAACGCACAGGGTCTCTCCAAAGCGCTTGGCTTCGTCGTAACAGGCTCGTGGCCCCGAGAAGGAGACATTACCGGTATAGGTCTCCGGAGTGGGGATGTTCTCGGGCGTGGGGTCGCCATAGACCTCGCTGGAAGAAAAGAACAGGAAGCCCCGGAGGGTATCCCGGTGCTTCAGGGCAAAGTCGAGCAGGCCCCGCAAGCCTTGGACATTGGCATCCATGGTCTCGATGGGATGCAGCCGGTAGTAGGTGGGGGAAGCTATCGAAGCAGCGTGCAGAATGTAGTCCACTCGCAAAGCGTCCAACGCGTGCGGCAATCTTTGCGAGATATCGTGATCGATGACGGTCACGGCGGGGGACTTGGCGATTTCATCAACCCAGTCCGCCCGGCCGCGGGCAAAGTTATCAATGCCCACGAACCTGCAGGGCTCACCCTTCAGAACGGTGCGGTTCGCCCGAAGCACCAGGTTGCTGATATAGGTCCCTACAAACCCGGAAAACCCCGTGGCCAGCACGGTCCGGCCCCGCAACTTGTCGAGGTCAGAGGAGAGTTCCCGGACGATCCCCTCGCCATCTTCCTCGATGATGAAATGCATGCTTGCTCCGGTGGACAGGGAAACTTGGGTGATCAGTCCCCTGAGACGGCATCAGTTAGCGGTAAAGTTTTCCTGCGTTTGATGCGCCGCAAGAACGACTGCATGAACGTCTAGTCCTTCCACACTTTCCAGGAACAATCCTGCTTCCACATCTCATTCAGCGCCACATGGTCGCGGTAGGTATCCATGCAATGCCAAAAGCCCGGATGAATGTAGCTCATCAACTGCCCGTCCTGGACCAACCCTTCCAGAGGCTCGGCCTCCAGCACACACCGATCATCATCCCGGAGATAGTTGAAGAAACCTCGCCCGAAAATGAAGAAGCCGCCGCTGATGAACCCTTCCTTCGTCTGCGGCTTCTCGCTGAACTGCCGTACCCGGCCGTCGAGCACGGAGAGCTCACCGAAGCGCGACTTGGGCCGGACGCCCGTAACGGTACCGATCTTGCCGTGTTCCAGATGAAACTGCCAGAGGGCGGAAACATCCAGGTCCGCGACTCCGTCCCCGTAAGTGAGCAGGAAGAAGTCGGTATCAATGTACTTTTCGATGCGCTTCACGCGCGCCCCGGTCATGGCCTCGGCGCCGGTTTCGGCGAAGGTAATCGTCCAGTCCTCCTGGCCGTGCGTATTGTGGAAGCAGGGCTGCTCAGGTGCATCGAGCCGAAGGGTAAAATCGCTGTTCATGACTCGGTAGTTGAGGAAATAATCTTTGATCATCTGCCCCTTGTACCCGAGGCAGAGCACGAAATCATTGAAGCCATAGTGGGAGTAAATCTTCATGATGTGCCAGAGGATCGGTTTCCCACCTATTTCCACCAGCGGCTTGGGGCGGAACTCCGTCTCCTCCCGGAGCCGGGTTCCCATTCCTCCGCACAGAATCACCACCTTGGCCTTGGTCGGGCGTGAGTTCATGTCTGTATGCCTTGAAGCGCCAGTCGTGTTATGCCTGGAAAACGGCAACGCGCCAACCGTTCGGTTGCGCCCCGGAAGGCGCGCCCGCCTCCCATCTCAGTTGTACAAAGCGACCGGTGCAAGCGGGCACCTATTGTACCGCCGGTGGGCAATCCAGGCTGCGAAAAACTCGTCGGCGCTGTCATTCTGAGGAGCCGCANNCGACGAAGAATCTCGTATGTTCACGAAGATGCGCAGGGCGAAATTCTTCGTGCACTTTATCCTGAGCCGGCAGAGCGAGATCCTTCGCTATGCTCAGGATGACCGCGAAGGGCTCAGAATGATAGCAGGGAAGCGTTTTTCCGCAGCCTGAATCAGCGCTATGGCGACGCTCCCGGATAACGTCATCCCAGCGCATATTCCTGTCTGGAGAATGCCGCATCCGCGCACCGGTCAACTGGCGGGAGTTCCTCTCGACCACCCCATCTTGCGAAGCATCCCGTAAACCGAGGCGGTAACCATGTTCAGTCCACTTTTGACGAGGTCCCAGTCCTTGACCTCGCCGCCAGAGAACCTGCAAAACCAGATGAAAAGACCATAGGTCGCAAAAAAGACCAGCCCCAGAAGAAGCAAATACACCAACAGGATCAAGCGCGGAGTGGTGATCGTCCAAGCCAGGGCCGTGGAGGCGCCGGCCGTGACCAGGCAAGCC
>PMYF01000962.1:28548-38541 GCA_003171295.1 Acidobacteriota bacterium
ATCAGGGGAATGCCCAGCCCGAAATTCACGATCAAGTGAATGGGGATGGGCCGGTTCTCGAGATCGGGCCGGCCCACCCCGCGCGCAATGGAAGTACCCACCCCCCCCAGGAGACCGACCAGATAGGCCACGGCGAGCACGCGCGCGGCCAAGATGGATTCGGGACGATATTCTTTCATCCACGCCATCATCCCCAAGGGAGCCGCGACGATCAGGAACGTCATGCAGGGGAGAGTGGCTAGGGCGAGATAACGTGAGCCCAGATCAAACATGCGCTGCAACTGACCGTGATCTTTCTTGGCGTCCGCCTCGGCGGCCGCCGGCATCAGGGCGGGCAGCAGGAACGTGGGCAACGTCCTGGCTGCCCAGGCCAGCCGGTATCCCAATTCGAAGGCCGTCACCATCGACATGTTCAGGAAGAAGCCGATCATGATTTTGTCCCCGTGGGCCACGAGGAGCGCCGAGACGTTATTAATCTGCATCTGGATGCCGTAGTGAAGAAGCTCCTTCACGGACTTCCAGTGAAACAGGCGGGGAGAAAACCGAAACTGCGGACAGACGCGGCGCGTGCAAACCACCGAGAGGATGAAATTGAGAACGAAAGTCAGAGCGTTGGCACAGATCAAGCCCGGCAACCCATAGCCATGACCCAGGAGGAGGAATACCATCAACACGTAGGGAATCGAGGTTCCCATGGAGATCAGGTTCTGCAAATCCATGCGCTGCAGTCCGCTGAGAATTCCCTGGAATACACTGAGGCTGCCCTGCCCGATCATCAGAATGAAAAAACCGATCAGTGCGAACCAAGCCTCGGAGTAGTACTGTGGGGAGATCTTGAACAGGTGCAGGAAGGATCGCGAAAAAACCACTCCCACCAGAGAGAACACTCCCATGAGGAACAGCACGGCGAAGAAAGCGGAGTTCACGGCGCGATTCAGCCGCTCAAAGTCGCGGGAGGTGTAATACCCGGCAACGTATTTGATCACCGCCGGAGCTATGCCCAGATCAATTACTGCAAAGTAGCCGACGAAAACACCCAGGAAGGCCCAGATCCCAAAGCGCTCATCACCTAGCTTCCCAATAATGTAGGGTGTGAGCACAAAGCCCAGGGCCATCCACCAGAAGCGGCCGACCGCACTGGCAATGGTGTTGCGAACGATCTTCGCACTCAGCTTCTCAGCGGGTGCTGGGATCGCCCCGTTCAGGACCGCTAGCTCCGATAGGGAACCTTGTTTCAATTCGTTAAACGCCGACATACCCTCATTAACTCAGCCACCCGTGGGGATGGCACCCCGTCCATCGCCTGCCCGCCCGGGAGTATTGGTGTCATTAGCGAGACACGGGCGCTCTCAGGTNNATCTACTCCGCAAGCCATTGGAAGTGCGTCGCCGACGGATTGGATTCCCGCTTTCGCGGGAATGACCAGTGTTTCAAAAGGGATACCATTCCAAATGACACCAGCCCCCGAAGATCCAACCTACTTCCCTTCCTTCTCATTTTGACTTCCTGCGCCCCGCCAACTCCCACAGGGAAAGCGCCGCAAACTGGGGACCATAGACCAAGGCGCGCCGCCAGACTTGGCGGGGTTCGTGCAACAGGCGCCAAAACCATTCCAAGCCAGATTGGCTGGCCCAGCGGGGCGCCGGCTGAACCTTGCCGCTATGAAACTTGATCGCCGCGCCGATCGCCACAATGACGGGCGCTTGCAAGCGCTCGCGGTGGGCAAAAATCCATTTCTCCTGCTTGGGAAGTCCCAGCGCCACCCAGAGCACATCCGGGTTGATCCGATTCATTTTTTCAACGATTTGAGCGTCTTCGTCGGGAGTGATCTCGCGAAAGGGCGGAGAGTAGGCGCCAACAATCTGCAACCCCGGATATTTTTTTTTGAGGCGGTCACTGGCCAAGGCGAGGGTTTCCTCGGTATCTCCGTAGAAATAGTTCGTATAGCCCTTGGAGCTGGCCAGCTCGCAGAAGGCCGCCAATAAATCCGCCCCGCGGACTTGCCGGGTGTCGCAGGACAATTTCTTAGCTGCCACCCGCGCCGCCCACATACCGTCCGGAACCGATAGATCCGCCGAGCGTAGAACCGACCTGAAATCCGGGTGCTTGTGTGCCTCCAGCGCGCCATGGGACCCCGTCACGGCAATCCAGTGGGGCCGGTCACGTTCCCGGATCCATTGCTCCATTATTCGCAGAACGTAATGGATATCAATAACATGGACGGGCGCNNCAGGATGATACAACGGGAAGCCCTTTAGCGGGAAGCTAGCTCCGGGTTATGGGAGCCCCACAGGAGTCTTTGGAAGCCGGCGGCTGAGGCGCCCGGGAGGCGCGCCGACCTCCCAGCATCCGGGGCAGCTTGGCGGAGCGCTCTTCCCATTTGCCTGTGAAGGTCACCAGGAAGGAAACCAAGACCAATCGCATATCCAGCCAGAAGCTCTGCCTCTTGATGTACACGAGATCGTAGCGAAGCTTCTGGCGGCGCGGCAACTCGCTGTGGCCGTAAATCTGAGCTATCCCAGTCAGTCCCGGCGTGACCGCATGACGCCGGTCGAAACCCGGAATCTCCTGACGAAATTCCTTGACCAGCTCGGTCCATTCCGGCCGCGGCCCCACGAAGCTCATGTCGCCGCGAAAGATGTTCCAGAGTTGTGGGAGTTCGTCCATGGCCGTGGCGCGCAGCACCCGGCCCACCCGGGTAATACGCGGATCGCCTTCCTGGGCGGGCATCGCCCCCCATTTGGCATCCGAGTCAGCCACCATGGAACGGAACTTGACGCTCTGGAATTCCCGGCAGTTCTTCCCCACCCGCGGTTGCCCGTAGAAGATGGGACCCCCATCCTCCAACTTGATGGCCACCGCAATCAGGGCCCAGAGCGGGGAGGACAAAATCAATCCCAACCCCGCAAGCGAAATGTCGAAGGAGCGCTTAAGCATTCGAGAAACGAACCGGCACTCATAGAGCACCGCTACAGTTTGTTTCGTTCTCTCTGAGGTTCACGAAAAAAGCCCGGGCCGTGTCATTCTGAGCGTAGCGAAGAATCCCAGTATTTGTGGAATCAAGCAAATACAGAGATCCTTCATCGGTCGCCGTGGCGACCTCCTCAGGATGACATGCATGGCGGTTTTTCCGCAGCCACTCCCGGCTCCGAGGCTTTAGCTGGTTCCTATCCCGCCCGGCAGAGTCAGTAAGGCTCGCAAGGTGGCGAGCAGGGCGCGATGGTGCCAATCAAACTTCAGCCTGCCATTCAAACGAACCAGCAAGTCGGTGGCGCGAACCACCTCGAAGAAACCGTCAATCTGGCGATCGGTAAAATGGCCGGCGAGTTTGCGGGCAAAATAGCCCACCATTAACTCATTGCCAAAAGCCGATCTCCAGTAGCGTTCGAACTCACCCAGGGTCTGGGAGCTGAAGCTCCTGGTCCGAAAGGCGCGGGTCACCACCTCGGCTACCAACTCTGCCGAAAGCATGCCGTAGTAGATCCCGCCACCCGTGGTGGTCTTGATATGCCCGGCAGCTTCACCCGCCGCCACCACGCGCTCCCCCACCGCGCGACCCACCGGCGCCTGGGCAATCCCTTTCCGATCAATCCGCAGGGTTGCCAGGTCCGTATGGGGAGCGATTCTTTGGAGGAGTTTCGTGAAGTAGGGCTCCGGGTTCTGCTCGGTCATCAGCCCCACCCTGCGCTTGCCGTTACCCAGCGGGATATCCCATGCGAAAGCCCCCGGGGCAACGTCCTGGCCGACATACACGCGAGTTGCCGTGCCGTGGCCATTGGGAGGGAGAGTCAATTCCGTCTGCAAGGCCCGCAGGAATTGGCGGGGACGCGCCAGTCCCAGCGCCCGGCTCAGAGAGCCGTTAACGCCGGTGGTGATGATGGCCACCTGGGCCCGCAAGCGCGCCGGCCCCGCCTCCGCCGATTGGAAATTGATGGCTACGGAGTGCTTTTCTACTCCCAGCGAGTTCACGCAGCAGCCCAGTTGTACATCCACGCCCGCGGCGATCGCCCGCTCGGCCAGCGCCCGATTGAATTCACCTTTGTCAATCACCTGGGCGAGCGGGGCTTCGGTGCAATGCTCCAGGGTTCTTCCGCCTGGGGAAATTGCCTGGATGCACCGCACGTCCGCCAGAATAGGACGCTTGGGGAGGTCAAAGCGCGCGAATGCCTCGTCGCCCACGACCCCGGAGCAGATGGCGCGCTCGCCAATCCGGCTTTGGGCCTCGCAGAGCACGACATCCAGCCCCGCCTGGGCCAATAGGAACGCCGCGTGTATGCCCGCCGGACCCGCTCCGACAACAACGACATCCCTCAAGCCGCTTCCTCCTTCGATAGACCCTTTGCCTCGGTGCAAACCTGGCAACCCGCGCAGGATGATCGGAGCCTCAACTGGCGTTTACGGTTCGAACCTCATTAAGGCGCGCACATTGCATAAGTTAATATGACCTCGGCTAAAGCCTACCTTGGCCGGGTCACCCAATCGTAGTTAATGCCAGGATCATCAAAGGGTATCCGACCCTCGTCTTCCGGGTTGTAAAACCGGTTGGTGGCATAAACCAGCAGGCCGGCCTCGGTCCCCACAATTTTGTATCCATGCGCGACGCCGGGCGGGATGCGCAACTTCCAGGAACGCAAAACGCCCACAAACAGTGTATTCAGTTTCCCACAAGTCGGCGAGGAGTCCCGAAGATCGCATAGAAAGACTTGAAACATCCCGCTCAGCGGAGCCCAAAGATCAGTTTGCTCAAAGTGGTAATGAATCGCCTTGATGACCCCCGGATAGGAAATCGTGAAGGAGACCTGAGTCCGGCTGCCCTGAGCCGGAAGGAAATCCCGGGCGATCCCGGGTTCCCCAAATCGAAAGAGTTCGGCGAAGCAGCCGCGCTCGTCCGGGAATTGCGCAAGCGCCTCTACTTCGACTCCCTGGATCAGTTGTGGCGATCGGGGGTTCGTGATGATGTCGCCACAACCCGGCTGCGCGCGGGCCGGAATGACCAGGCGCACACCCGCGCGTTCGGCGACCAATCTCGGACCCTGCGAGGTCATCGTCCCGCCCCCTCCGGCTGCAAGAAATCCTTCCTGAACCCTGCTCCCGGCAGATCCAACTCACCCGAGCGACGGCCTTCCTCGACGTATTGCGCCAGGCCTTCCGTCCAATGCGGGAGCGCACCCAGACCACTCTGGAGCAAGCGCCGATTCTCCAACACCGAGTTCGCGGGACGCCGGGCCGGCCGTCCCAAGTCCTGGGTAGCAACCGGGGCGACCCGGACCCGATTATATCCTCCCGCTTTCACGACGGCCTGGGCAAATTCAAACCAACTACAGTGGCCGGCCCCGGTCACGTGATAGATCCCATACGCTTTGGCCTGCGACAACTGCGCCAGCTTCCCGGCCAGGTGTCGCGTGTAGGTCGGTGAACCTCGCTGGTCGCTCACCACCTGCAACTCTTCCCGCTCTCTCGCCAGCTTGAGGATGGTCGCCACAAAATTTTTGCCCTGCGGACCATATAGCCAGGAGGTCCTGACAATGCAGTGCCGCGCCACGAGCGCTTCGACAAACTGCTCACCCCGCAACTTCGAACACCCGTAAGCGCTCCTCGGATGTGGACAATCCTCCTCCCGGTAGGGCTTTTCCTGCAATCCATCAAAGACATAATCGGTGCTCACATAGAGCAAAGCGGCGCCGATTTCCGCACAAGCCCTGGCCACATTTCTGGTGCCGCCAACATTGACCTCCTCGGCTTTTTGCGGGTTCACTTCGCAACCGTCAACGTCGGTGTAGGCAGCAAGATGAAAGACCAATTCGGGCCGCAGTTGGCGAAAAGCTTTCTCAACCGCCGGTTCCTTGCAGATATCAAAGTGCTCGAGATCCACCCCTCGCACCTGGTGCTGGGGCTCGAGACAGGGTAGCAGTGCCGACCCGAGCATCCCCTTGGCGCCGGTCACTAGAATTCGCACTACTTCCTTCCTTCCGATTTGAGAATCCCCGCGAGTGTCGCATCCCTCCGGTCATACTGCCGGCGATAGTAGGCGCGGTATCCGCGGGCCGCTACTCGCCGTATCCAGTCGCCGTTGGCCAAATACCAATCGACCATTTGCTGCAGCCCGGCCTCAATGGTTGTTTCCGGGACCCAGCCCAATTCCCTCTGCACCTTCTTACTCTCGAGCGCATACCGGCGGTCATGACCAGGCCGGTCCTGGACGTAGGTCAGCAGGGATTCGGGCTTGCCGAGCAACTGCAAGATGCGCCGGGCAATTTCCACATTGGCCCATTCGTTCCCCGCTCCCAGATTGTAAATCTCACCCTCCCGGCCCTGATGCAGGATGGTATCCAAGGCCGCGCAGTGGTCCGTAACGTAAATCCAATCTCTCACCTGCTGCCCGTCCCCATAGACGGGGATACTCTCCCCGCGCAAGGCCCGCGTGATGATGAGGGGGAGGAACTTCTCCGGGTATTGGTAGGGACCGTAATTGTTGGTGCACCTTGTGATGATAACCGGGAATCGATAAGTTCGGAAGTAGGCGCGCGCCACGAGGTCCGCCCCGGCCTTGCTGGCCGCGTAAGGGCTGTTCGGCGCCAAGCGCGACTCCTCCGTGAACTTCTCGCCCGGCGCGGCGCTTCCGTAAACCTCGTCGGTGCTCACCAGAACGAAGCGCCGCACGCCGGCGGCGCGGGCGGCATCGAGCAAGCACTGGGTTCCGAGGACGTTGGTCTTCACAAAGGCCGCACTGTCCAGGATGCTGCGGTCCACGTGCGATTCCGCCGCAAAATGCACGATCGCCTCGACACCCGCGGAGAGCACTTCCTGCACTTTACGGCGATCGCAGATGTCCCCACGGACAAAGGTGTGGCGTGGGTCCGCCATGACATCCTGGAGCGTGTGGAGGTTCCCGGAATAGGTCAGCTTATCCAGATTCAGGATGGAATACTGGGGGTGCTTGGCCAGAACCTGGCGAACAAAGTTCGAGCCGATGAAACCTGCTCCTCCCGTAACCAAGAGCTTCATTCGGAACGCTCCATCTCATTGGGGGTAAAGTACTACGCCCCGTCCAGACCCCGGGAGGCTTCAGGATCTAAATCTTCGCCGAGGTGTCAGCCACCAGGTTGGTTGCCGACCGCAACGACTCAAAGGTGCCCGCGTCGGTCCACCAGCCGTCCAGGATGCTGTGGGTTAAGGTACCTTCCTGCAAGTAGGCGTTGTTGACGTCGGTAATTTCCAGTTCTCCCCGATGGGAAGGTTTAAGCTGGTTGGCCTTTTGGAAGACCGTGGAGTCATAAAAGTAAACCCCGGTCACCGCAAATCGGCTCGCTGGATGGGCGGGTTTTTCTTCGATTCGGACGATGCGGCCTCCCTCAAAAACAGGCACTCCGAACCGCTCCGGGTTTGCAACCTCCTTCAGGAGGATATGCGCTCCCTGGGGTTGGCGTTCAAAGTTGTCGGCGGCCGGTTTGATGCTTCCTTCCAGGATATTGTCACCGAGGAGTACGCAAATCTTTTCGCCTTCCGCAAAGTCTTCCGCCAGGCGGAGAGCATCCGCAATGCCGCCTTCCCCTTCCTGATAGGTATAGTTCAAATGCTTCAGGCCAAATTCCTTGCCGTTACTGAGCAGTCGCAGAAAGTCTCCGGCGTTGCGCCCACCCGTGACGATGAGGATCTGCTGAATCCCCGCATGCACAAGTGTCCACAGAGGATAGTAGATCATCGGGGCTTTGTAGACCGGCAACAAGTGCTTGTTGGTGACTTTGGTTAGCGGATAGAGCCGCGAACCTGTCCCCCCTGCCAGGATCACACCTTTCAACTCACACCTCTCTTTGTTCTGGCGTGGCTGCTGAAAAACCCCTGACGCACGGCGTACCAGCGATTTTATATCGCCAGAACAGCAATGGAATCAATCCCGTTGGTGGCGACGTAATGGCGCCGCTACATGTTTCTCAGCAGCCTGCTGGCGTGGCGCTCCAAAAAACCATTGACCGGGAAAGACCGGGGCGTCCCCCTGGTGCTTAGGCGACGCAAACCCACCGTGGCAAGCCCGCGCGACTCGCTAAACAATGAATTCCCCGGGTCGTTCCGGGCTCGCAGCACGAACCGTCTTCCGGACGTTCCCCTGCCCGGAACGTGGGTGTACGGCAATGGCCAGACACACCACAAACCAGGCCGCATTGGCCGCGATCCGCAGGTTGAAATCCAGACAACTGTGGCAGAGCAATCCCACACAGGCCACGCTAGCGCCGACTTGGATCCAACCCGATTCGTGCCGGAGGCGTTCCTCCAGGTGGCGGAACCCCAATCGGAAGAACAGCAGCAAGGCCGCCAGGAGGATAAGCGCTCCCGGCACTCCAGTCTCCGCCATCACCTCCAGGTAATCATTATGGACGTGTGTCCAATGCATGTCGGTGGGGAAGATCGCATACTGAGGGAAGGCGTACTCAAAACAGCCCACTCCCACGCCGATGCCGGGATGAGCCCAGGTGATGTGCAGCGCAGTTTTCGCCACCGACACTCGATCTGTAACTTCGTCACGAAGGTACTTGTCAGGTTCGAGGACCGAGGTGATCCGGCCGGGCACGTGACCCGAGTTCACCCACAGGAAGATCCCGAGGGCTAGACCCGCCACGACCACGCCCCAAACGAGTGCTCCACTGCGGACTGCCTTGGGGCTTTTCCTCACGGCCAGGAACGCCAGCAGGAGACCTTCCACCAGCAGAACTCCCATGGCTCCCCGGGAGGCTGACAACAAAACCGAAACCAGAGGCACCGCCATAAGCGGCCATAGCACCCAGCGCATGGCGCTCTCGGTACGTCGAGACAAAAGGTAGGCAGCGGAGATCGGGATGAGCATCTCCATCATGCCCCCGTAATGATTGTGGTTTACGTAGGGGCCGAAAGGCCAGCCCACCGGGGGCGTGATCCGCCAATAAATAGAGTGCGGGGAGGTAAAGAACTGCGCCAGCGCCAGAGCGCTCAAGGCGAAAGCCAGTAGACTCGCGATTAGCCCCAGCCGCCCCAAGGCTCTTCCGTTCTCCGGATGCCCGTTAAGGAGCTGGCCCGCCAGGAAGAAGAACATGAGGTCGGTGAAAATCTTCAACACCGACTCTCGCGTGGCCACGCGGTCGTAAGTCAAGCCAGTCCCCAACTGCACGACCGCCAGGAGGAGGAAGGCGAGGAAAGGCCAATAGAGTGGGGACCACACGATCTTGAGAACGCCGCGCTGGGCGCAAGCCAGCGCCCAAAGAATCAGGGCCAGAAAAGCCAAGACCATCAAGGCCCCCCAACCCCAAGGCAGGACGGCGCCGTAAGCCCAGGGGGCGGCGCAAAGCGTGGCGACGAGCAGAAAGCGTGCACTCATCTGGAAGCGCGCCGCAGCCCCCCCCCGTCCCGCATGCCCCGAGGGGCGGGTATGAAGCACGGAAGATGTCGACAATGTAGACATGGTCACCGGGACCCGTCGTGGGCCATACGTGACGCGATAGTTTCTGCTGCTCGCAGACTAACCTCATCCACCCAGACCACCCCGGAGATGTCACGCGGGGTAAGTCGACCGGGAGGCCGCCAGAAGGAAATTCGCACGGCTTGGGTCTCGGGCGGAGTGGTGAAGGTCGCGTCGACGGGGTGCCACTTGGTCGTCCCCAGCGTCTGCTCGCTGGTGGGGACCGCACAATTCGAACAGCCCCAGGGGACTACCCGAAAACGGGGACCGCTGTCCGACGTGAGGCCTTCCGATCGTACGTAGGCGGTAAATTGATAGCGGGTGTTCGGCATGACTGAAACCACCTGACCGAACAAATCATAATCCTGGTCGCGGGCCACGGGAAATTCTATCCGCAGGCACTTCGCACCTTTGTAGGCATAAGTGTCAGAGAAATCGAACAGCAAATCCAAACCTTCGTTATAACGCCAGTCGAATCCGGTGTTGAGAGGGGGCTGCTCGAAGCTTCCGTTATAAATCAGATTCCCAGGTTCTGCCGAAGCGTCCTTGGCCACCAGGCCCATCCG
>PMYF01000808.1 GCA_003171295.1 Acidobacteriota bacterium
CGAGTCCCGTCGTCCCCGCCAGCGTTTTCAAGAGGTTGGAAACTTTCCCCGCCTTGCCTTCCGATTTGGTTACAGTCTTGGTTACAATCGAGTCCAGCGCCTTTCTCTTGGCGTCCAGACTTATGTGCGAGTAATGCTCCAGCATCCGCCTCGATAAGTGCCCCGCAATCGCCATAATCGCCTGCTCGGGGGCTCCGCTCTCCCCCAGGTTGGTAATGGCAGTATGCCTCAGGTCGTGGAACCTCAGCTTGAGCCCCGCTCGCTTGAGGGCATTCCTCCAGGCGGTCCGCCAGTCTCTCGGGAACACATAGTCTTCTGGCCTACGCTCAGGGAATAGCCCGCCCCACGCTTCCAGGGCGGACGTCGCCACCTGATTGAGGGGGATTAGCCCGGCCTGTGCCAGCCTCCGTCTTGGAATCGCCACGGTGAGAATCTGGCGGGAAAAGTCCACCGGCCACCTGCTCCAGCCCCCTACGACCGAGTCTCTTGCCCATTTCAGCCAGGGTGGATCGCTCCGGATCGGACAGCCTCAAACGGGCGGGAAGGTGTAATCGCAAGATCCGGTTCTCGGCCGCCAGGTATTCGTTTTGCAGCAGCAACTGCTGGTTTACCAGACCCGTTACATAGGCCAACAACCGTGCCCATTTGTTGTTTTGCATGGTGACCGCACATCATACGTGATCTGGAGGTGAATCGTCCGGTCGAATACTTTGACCACACGGGGTGTGTCTATGAAATCATTTCGCGAGTTCCAAACGGCCGCAGCCGGAACAACCTAGCTGCGAGAGATGCCATTAAATTGGGAGATTAACCATTCCCCCCGGGATTCGACGACATGGCAATGGCAAGATCGTCCCGCATTGGGAAAACCCACCCGCCACGTCATGGATGGTCAACGCTCGCCGAATCGTAGGTGGTCAAGGAAGGCTGGGGCGAGATCCAAAACGACAAACAGTTCGTAACCTAAATCCGAGGGTCATTTCTGGTCTGGACCGGGTCTTGCTCAACGGATGCTGTGGGAAAAAGAGCAGATCACTAGATTCTTGAGGCTTTTGACGCCCAATTATGCCGATTTCCTGCATGAGAATTATGCCGCGAGGGTCCCCGCCTGGTCCCCAGATATTGTGGACAATTTCGCCAGCCAATACACGACATATAACTACGTCGGTTAACAACCGCTGTGCCAACAGGCGTATGGGTCTGTTATAGATCATGTAACTGGACAATAACAACCGATTCGGAGTCTTCTCAGCTCATGGCGCTGAGCCGCTTCAGAGCGATTAAGCAATTCGAATTAATATCCTTGAATCGGCGATCTCGGACCCTCGCCTTGCGCCGAGCCCATGCCGTGGCGCGCAGGCCGAAGGTTCCGGCCCCGACGGATCCGGAGCCCGCGCTCCCCTCGACCCTCTCGGCATTGCGGGCTCCGCTTCGCTTTCAGGCCAGCTCACGGGCACGAAGAGTAACCTCCAATTCAGCGGGGCAATTTGCCGGCAGCAACCTGCAATACCGCATGCCGCAATCACAGGCCCGGCGTTATGGAGAAAGCCGCAGACCGCAACGTCGGCGGTCTGCGGCTTGTATCTTAATCCGCGTGTTGAATTCGAGCGTAAAACCTGGTATCTTCATGCGCGAATTCAAGTACAAACCCCCGGTGGTGTTCGCTGGGTTCGGGGGCTGAGGCCGATCGGCCGCGCGGTCGGCAGGCGGTACTAGAAGCTCTGGAGCACCGTAAGCGAGTCGCGCCCGACGCCCCGCTTGCATATTCCTGCGATAGACACATTGTCCCAGTACTTTCGTGCTCTTGCGGTTCTTGGAAGCTTAGTTGCTCAACGTGAGTCGCAGTCTACTGCGTTTGGGTGAAGGCTCGCATGCTCCTCGAATACTGCACCCACTCCCTTTTTGCCGCACACTGGGGCAGGACGGCGTTGCAAAAATCAACACACCAGCGCCATTCGCCCACGTGCCTTCCCTGCCGACGGCGTGGTGCGATGCCAATTGGGACCATCTCGTTTGACATCTCCCACTCCGATTGTTCAAGCATCTTTTCCCTGCGGGCACATTAGAAATCTGGACGTTATCGAAAGTGGCCTCTATCTGTTGGGGATAATGATGAAAGGCAATATGACGGTGGGCACAACATGCAAGTCTGGCCGTCGGCCACACTGTATTCAGTTTTCCCGTTATCTTACGGTATTAGCGTTTCTTGCTGCATCGATGCAGATCACTGGCTGCGGTGGAGGCGGTCCCAGCCCGCAGCCAACCATCACGGGTGTTACAGTCTCTTGCTCTTCCTCATCCATCCTCACAAACCAGACGGTCAGCTGTTCCACAGTCGTCACCGGCACAGGAAGCTATAGCAGTGCCGTAACTTGGGCAGTGAGCCCCGCGGCAATGGGCACCATGAACGCCACGGGGATATTCACCCCGGCGCAAGTAGGAACGGCTACGATAACCGCGACTTCTACTCAAGACGCCACAAAATCTGGCTCCGCGAGCGTTACCGTCGCGTCACCCATCACTTCTGTGACGGTTAGGTGCTTGCCGACGTCCATACTATTCACACAGACCTCTCCGTGTACCGCGACCGTGACGGGAACGGGCTCCAACGGTTCGGACGTCAAGTGGTCCGTGAGTCCCACCGATATCGGCAGCGTGAGTGACTCAGGTGTATTCACCGCCGCTTCTTTGACTGGAACCGCCACGATCACGGCGACCTCCACACAGGACACCACTAAATCCGGATCGGCGCCAATCAAAGTACCTGGCTGGATAGCTTTAGAGCCGATGTCCGGGGGATACATTTCCTCCCTTGTAGTCAGCCAAGGACGCACAGCTTACGCTTCTATGAGGGTCGGTGTCGGCAGACCTGCGGGAACACCGGGACTCCGCTCTGGGAGCCTCCTGAAGTCGTTAGATCGTGGCACAACTTGGGATCTAACAGACGGCGACCTGCCCGCGCCAAACTCCGGTCCCTTTGTGGCGGATCCGGTGTCTCCAGACGTCTTGTATGCCTGGACGAGTTTGGGACTGTATAAAACGTCGAACGGCGGGACAAACTGGTCTAGGCTAGGGTTGAATCTACCGGCCGGAGTTAACGTCCAGCAAATCGCCATTGCTCCAACCAATCCCAACAGGATCTACGTTTCGACCATGGGGGCGTCCGCGCAGTGCTCCACCGATGGTGGCAATACTTGGACAAAGTGCTCAAATGGTCTTGGTTGGCTAGGTTCCGGCCCCGACAACGTTACCGCGATGGCGGTCAGCCCAACAAACGAACTGGTGGCGTACACGGCAACATGGCGCGGCCTACTCTTCAAGACGGTGGATGGGGGCAACGACTGGCAGGCAATCGGCGACACCTCCTATATCTGGTTTGCGAGCCAGATCTACGTCGCCCCGTCGAACCCCAATGTGCTCTACCTCCTGAACGATGAATACAACGATGGCAGGGGCACCGTTCTAAAGAGCATTGACGGCGGCAATACGTGGACGGATGCCGGACGCCCCGATGGTTATCCAAGCGATGCCGTCCAATTACAGATTTTGCCTTCCGATCCGAATTCCGTGTATGCAACAACGAGTTTGGGACTCTATGAGACCACGCAAGGAGGCGGCGTTTGGAAACTGGTATTCGCGCCCCCGCCAGCCGATGGGGTCCCGAGCGTCGTATCGGTGGCGCTGGATCCCCAGGACTCAGTGATTTATCTCGGATCGGAAGTCAGTGGCGTGTACCGATCTCTTGACGGCGGTTTGAACTGGCAACAGGCGAACCAGGGCGTATTCAGCGTGCAGGTCATGGGGCTGGACGTCTGCAGCGGCGCCCCAGACACGATCTACGCCGTAGCATTGGGTCAGATTCCGCTCAAAACAGTGGATAGTGGGACGACATGGTCAAAGATTGGCACCGCGCAGTTGAGCGGTCAGGTGACACTTTGCTTGGCGTGCAGTCCCGCGGACGCATCGCACTTGCTCGTCAGCGCCGAGCAAAGTTACGGAGCATCTTTTCTCAATCCCGTTGGAAACATCTGGATATCGAACGATGGCGGAGTGACGCTCAACCCTTCGAGCGTGAGTGTGCAGAATCCAACGGCGTTTGTTTTGGCGTTTAATCCCCACGAGTCTTCTCTGGTCAGTGCATCTTTACCGGATTGGAAGGGTGGTTTTCTATATTCCTTTGACGGTGGGTCCACTTGGACGCAGCCCAACCCGATCTACATGTACCCGCAGGACTACACATATCATCCCGTCCTGGAAAATGTTGTGTTCACGGTCACGAATCAATATTCGTTCGATCAGCCGGTCGACGATGTGGCGGTCGCTTATTCCGTTGATTCCGGCGCAACATGGAATTACCAACCGGCGGGGCAGGGATGGTTGTCGAATGTCGCCCTGGACCAGCGCGATCCCACCGTTCTCTACGTCGCGGGGCTTATCCAATCTGAAAACACCAGCGGCGTGTACAAATACAAGGTGACCTATAACGGCAATCAGATCTCAACGTTGGGGCGCATCCCAGGTACGTTCAACTCCGGCCTGACGAACCCGGATATTCGTCAATTGCTCTTCAACGCCGCTACGGGATACCTGTACGCTGCCACCCGGAGCGGTATCTTCCGAAGCGGGGACGGCGCAGCGACTTGGACGTCTGTCAACCAGGACCTCCGATACCTGGATGTAAGCCGCATAGCAATCTCACCGGACGGTGCCCACCTCTATGCAGGCACGAACGGAGGGATCTACGAGATGGATATCCCCTGATCATCCCGACCCGCACCGTGCGCGGAGCGCGTCGAATTCGGCCGGGACGGATCAGGCAGGCCTTTTGCGCCGCGGCGGCCTGCCTGGGTCTGTTTCTTCCTCTGCGCGGCCAAAGAAGCTACCTAGGATCTTTGTAACCACGGCGATGATGCTGAGCGGCGTTGGATCGACATACCAGCCAAGCAATTGCACGAAAAGAGAAAGGACGATGCTGGAGAAAACGAACAGGACCACCAGCGCCAAGGCCAGCCAAACCCACCTACCGCGAAAAACGATGAGAGTCAGCTCCAGCCCAGCCAGAATGAGGAACCCAAAAACGTAATCCAGGATTGGTACTGGACGAAAGACCCGATCGTCCAGCAATGCTTCGATGTAGTTTGCCTGCAGCAGCAAACCCGACATTCGGCCCACCACTGTCAGATGATCGTCTAAATCGTGATCAACCTCACCAATGAGCACGACACGGCCGGCTATTTGCTGTCGTAGATCCTCGGGCAAGGGCTCCGACGGACAGGCTTGGGCAGTGCCGCCGGGCACGCCGCTGGAGAGAATCCGGCCGGCAAGGATCGGCTCAAATTCATCCGCCTTGAGAAAGCTGGTGAATGAGTCCTGGCCGCGTTGAATGAATGAGGAGATGCGCCGGTTGTGTTGCAACAGTCTCCCAGGGTGCGCCAGGGATGCCTGCAGTGGCACCGTATTGTGCCATGCGGGTAGGCCGGTTGATTTTTCTGCTTTCTCCCTGCTTTCGTAGGACTCCCACCCAAGCGGGATCTTGCGAGTGTCAGGGTCGACGTTTACGATGGCCTGCTGGAAGCGAGGGCTTTGTATCCCGAAGTCCACGGACGGCTGCAAGAAGTGCCGATCTCCAGCCTTGGTCGATACAACGTTGTCATCGATTCGCCTTCCAACAACCACTACTGTATCCCGTGTGACAGTCTCGATGGCCCTCCGCAGATCGGCAGTTTCGTCGGAACATTTGTCTCTAGTCCCAAAATATTTGTCCACAACAATTACTGCGGGCGACGCAGCGTGTACACGGCAAAGTAGCTCAGCAACCACCTTGCGTTGACGACAGATTTGGTTATGACTTGGTATGTCTGGTTCTTTGTCGGGGTCGATCGCAACGATCGCGGTGTAGCGCGGGTACGGGAAGCGTACCCGCGCTACCAACCATTGATAGAGTCCAGTCAGGTGAAAAACAGTTTGCACGAACCCTGGATATTCCTCAGACTGGACCAAGCGTTCGAACCTATTCTCTAGGACTGTGACTGAAACGCAGGCGATAATGAACGGTATCCAGAATCGTCGCCCTGCACGCGACACGGGGCGAACAAGCGACCGCAGCCAGGTCCGCGCGGGATGACTCCGAGGCTTAGCATGCCCCCCGACATGCCCCGCTCCGACGTGAGATTTCACCATCATTTCAGGACACCAGGATTTGCAGACGACAATAGCAGTCGCCCACCGGTGGATCAAGTGTTTTTGGCGTGTGCCGCCAGGATTATGCAAGGACGCGTACAGGGCTAGCAGCCCGTGGTGAAAATCCATGCAGCAGGAATAATATTTCAGTGTTCCGGGGATGAAGTGAGGGCCGATGCGTGTAGAATGCGCGCATGGCGATGGGAACACGCAAGGACCAAGAACAACAAGAGGAGCGGGTAGCGCAGAGTGAGGCGCAGTTTGCCTTACTCTGCGGTTCTTAACATGATAACCTCAATATGTTTATTAACATCCAAGGACGAAAGGCCGCGGAGTAATCCAGCTCGAAGCGGGATAACTCCGCGCTACCCGCTTTCAACTTTCGACTTTTCCGCCAGCGACATTTTGTAGCCTCTAGCACGGATAGATTTCGCTTGACCTTTATAGTGTAGGTTGATACAATAACCGGGTGTTACTGTGGGGTACAGTTATGTCCGCGCGCAAGCCTCCCACCTTCTCAAAGCCCAGCCCATTCAAGCTACGAAGTCCGCAGGGCAAAATTCCGGCGTCAGGATCCGAGGGACGAAAATCCGAGGCTCAGGCAGAGGATGGAAGATTTCGGCCTGCGGCTGATTTACGATT
>PMYF01000737.1:0-6732 GCA_003171295.1 Acidobacteriota bacterium
TTCAACCCTGGCCCCGGCACCCGGGCGATGTTGCCGAGCGCTAGAGCGCCCAGGTTCAGGATAATGGCCTTGTCCGTTTGGGTGTAGAGTTCCTCGGCCCGCCGCCGATAGTGCTCCAATTCCTGGCTGGAGACGGGGATGAATTCTTCCAGATTGTCTTCGATGCGCAGGTTCTTTTCGTCCAGAGGCTCCTGGCGCACGATGACGTCGAAGTAGAGTCCACCGCGCGGCATGCGGCCGGAAGGTGGCGCCGAACAGTCGCCTTGCGGATACAGAAGCAGGTCGCCGTTCGGCTCGGCCCGGGTGTTAAACCCGGCCGGCACGAGCACGGGTGTGCCGCCGAAGGTTGTCCACTCCTTCCAGTCTTTCAGTTCGAAGCCGAAGGCCGTCCCTGTANNCAGCCAGGAATGCCGTATCAATTCCCAATTTGTCCAGCAAGTCCGGCTTGATTTCACCGAGCATCTGGACAAACTCGATGATCTTGATGGGTGTCCCGGGCGCATCCAACCCCAACGCCTGGCGTAGTCGATAGACGGTGTCCACGTGCATTCCCGTCACCGACGTTCCGCCCAGGTCGAGGGGGACGCAGTCAGGTTCCTCGTGCTCAAGAGCAAGCCGGACTCGCTCGCGTGAAGTCATCATGGTCTAGCCTCTGCCTCCCCGCGGCTGTCGGGTGAGCCGCGAGGGGGGGCACAGAGTCTCTATGAGGGTTATAGTTTAGACCGGGGCAAGTTGACGCGCCAACTCCACGGCGGCCGGCGCGTCCTTGCCATACCCGTCTGCGCCAATCGAGTGAGCCCAAGCGTCGGTAACGGGTGCGCCGCCTACCAGCACTTTCACCTTGTCGCGCAATCCCGCCGCCGTGAGCGCCTCGATCACCGCCTTCATGTTGACCATCGTGGTGGTGAGAAGAGCCGACAGCGCGACGATATTGGCCTTGTGCTGGCGAACGGCCTCGACAATCTTCTCAGGCGTGGCATCTACGCCCAGATCGATTATGCGGAAGCCGGCGCTCTCCAGCATCATGGCCACAATGTTCTTGCCGATGTCGTGCAGGTCGCCCTTCACCGTGCAACATACCACGGTGCCGGCGGAGCGGAGGGCCTCCTCTCCACTCAGCAGGGGCCGTAGAATGTCGGTGGAAGCACGCGCCGCACGTGCGGCAATCAGCACCTCGGGAATGAAAAACTCGCAATCCCGCATGCGGCGCCCCACCTCGTCCATGGCCGGGACGATGGCCTTGGGGAATATCTCGGCGGGCCGAATGCCCTCTTTCAGCATTTTGTCGGTCAATTCCTTGGCGACGGGGGCTTTCCCATTGATGATAGCTTGTTGAAGTTCTTCGAAGAGTGTCATACGAGTCTCCCTTTTAGGCTAAGCATAGGTGCCTTGTGGAAAAGCCAGTTCCTCCACAAAGATTTCTTGAAAACTTGGGTCAGCATTGAGTGGGACGTGCTCAGTCCTGCTGCGCAGGCGGGTATAGGAACCGTCCTCACCCTCCGGGCTGAAGAGGGCCAGTTTCGCCCCCAGCAATGCGGTGTTCCCGGCCGCCTCCACTTTTTCCGAGGGAAAGCCGATCAGCCCGATGCGCGCCGCGCTCGTGCGGTTGATGTAATTGCCAAAGGCCCCCGCGAGATAAAGTTTCTTGAGGTCGCGGGGGGAGGCGCCGCACCGCTCAAGCAGGATGCGAATGCCGGCGGCGATGGCGCCCTTGGCGAGTTGCAGTTCGCGGATGTCGCCCTGCGTCAGCGTCACGGGGGTGGATAACTCCCAGGCGCCGGTCCCGTTGGCAAAGCGTCCGGAAGCCTGGATCCTGCCCAAATCGAGTCCGGCCGCGACGGCATCCACCAGCCCGCTGCCACACAATCCCTGGGGTGGAACATTTCCCAGCACGCCACAAAGAAGCTGCTGATTTTCTACCTTTACCTCGGAGATTGCGCCGGTCGAGGCGCGCATGCCCATCGAAATCCGTGCGCCCTCAAAGGCCGGCCCGGCAGCCGTCGAAGCACACAGCAAGCGCTCGCGATTCCCGATCACGATTTCTCCGTTCGTGCCCAAATCGACCAGCGCATTCAGGTCCTCGCGTTCGCCGAGGTTGGTGGCCAGAATACCGGCCAGAATATCACTCCCCACGAACCCGCCCAGGCAGGGGAGAAAGTGCACCCACGGGCTGCCCTGGAGCTTCCACCCCAATTCGCCTGCGGTGAGAGCCTGCAGACCGAGATGCGGCGATTCGAAAGGATAGCGCGAAAGCGGCTCAACATCCAGCCCGCAAAAAAGGTGATGCATCACCGTGTTGCCCACCAGGGCGACGTCGCGAATCTCCGCGCCGGGGATCTGGGCGGCAAACACCAGTTGCTCGATCAAGCTTCCNNGAGGTTGAGCAACTGGGCGACCAGAGTGGTGGTTCCCAGGTCCACCGCCACGCCGTAGCCCTCCCGCGGCTGGAAAACAAAGGGAGTGTCGTCCACCAGGATGGCCGCGTCCCATTGCCGCAGCTCTATGACCAGATCGTCCTGGAGCGAGCACTGACACGCCAGCCGCCAGCCGCTCGATAGTTCCTCCGCGCTCAGGCGCTCGCGCTGTGCGGCGTTGACCTCCGCCGTTCCCTCCAGTACGCGGACGCGGCAGCCGCGGCATCGCCCCTGCCCGCCGCAGGGAAATTCTACCCCTTGCGCAAAAAGCAAGTCGCGCAATGCGGCACCGGCGGGAGCCACGAGCTCCGCCTGCAGGGGCCTTAGAACGATGCGGTGTGTTTTCTTCTCAGTCAACCGAAGTCCTCGTTGAATTCTGCCAGGTCTTCAGCGCTTGATTTTCGCGCGCATAGCGTACCATGGCGCGGACGTTCTCGGCAGGAGTATCACGCGGCACCTCACAACCTGCACCCACGATGAAAAAGGGGCCCGCCTGCCGGTGGCATTCGGCCACCGCCGAGTACACTGATGGGGGCGTGCCAGCGCGCAGATCGCGTACCGGATCGAGATTTCCGAGCAGGACCTGCCGCGGTCCCATTCTCGCACGCGCCTCGGCCAGGGGCGCCAGGGAATCAATATCCATAAAATCGCAGCCCAAGCGGCCCATCCCTTCCAGGATGCGGCGGGTGTTGCCGCAAACGTGCAATCGCGCGCGGGCGCCGAGAGCGTGCAGGCCGTCGACCATCTTCTTCTCATAAGGCCAGACGAACTCCTGGTAAATCTTCGGCCCCACCAGCGAAGCCGCCGGGTCGCCAATGCCGATGACATCCGCGCCCGCTTCCACCTGAGCCCGCGCAAAGCGCATGCCCACCTCGAACACGTAATCGAAAAGGTCGCGGACAAAAGCCGGGTCGTCGTAGAAGTCGACCATCAGGGTGTTGATGCCGCGCAAATCGGCCGACCCGCCACAGGGGCCTTCCATCCACCCTTCCACGATTTTGTCGCGTCCCACGCGCTGCTTCAGGAGGGCGAGGCCCTTTACGCGATCGTGCATGCGCCCTCCGCCCACGGGGTCAGGGACTTTCAGGCGCGCCAGAGTCTTCTTATCCGCGAGCAGAGCCTCGGCCTCCACAACGGAAGGCGGCTGGTCGTCGAAATACTCCACCACGGCACCGCAGTCTGGTGCCTCGCGCGTTTCGGCAATGGCCGAGACGTGGTCGAAATCAAACTCCTCGGCAGTGCGGATTTGCGCCTCCGCCAGCACGCGGTAATCAGTCGCATAAGCGAAGTACTTCGCACCAATCTGATCGACCGCGAACATCATGGTAATCGGCATTACCGGCAGGCAGTCTACCGGGCGCCCCTCCAGCATCGCCAAGACGCGTTCGCGGCTATTCATGATCCTCATTCCCTTTCTGTCTTGCCTCGCAGGGGCACCCAGCTAGGCGCCCCGAGGACTCCGTTTCATCACCTTTGCAGGTAAACATCTCACGCCACCGCATGTTCACGGGCGTAGCGCAGCATGGCACGGAGGTTTTCTGCGGGTGTATCACGGGGCACTTCGCAGCCCGCGCTGACGATGAAACGGTCACCCGCCTGCCGGTGACACTCGGCTACGCCGGCGTAGACCTCCTCCGGGGTCCCGTTGCGGAGCACGCGCACCGGATCGATATTCCCGAGCAGTACCTGGTTCGGTCCCATCGCGGCGCGCCCTTCGGCCAGGGTTGCGAGTGAGTCGAGATCGACCACGTCGCATCCCAGCTGTCCCATGAGCCCGAGAATCGGCCGCGTGTTGCCGCAAATGTGCAGCCGCGTCCGGGCGCCCAGTGCACGCAGACCATCCATCATGCGCTTTTCGTAAGGCCACACGAAGTCCTGGTAGATCTTGGGGCCCACCAGCGACGCCGCCGCGTCGCCCACGCCGATCAGTTCGGCGCCTTCCGCTACCTGGGCCTTGGCAAAGGTAAGTTCCAGTTCCAGGACGAATTCGAACAGGTCGGTAACAAACGGCTGGTCGTCATAGAAATCCAGCATCAGGGTGTTGATGCCGCGCAGATCAGCGGCTTGAGCAGCGGGGCCTTCAATCCAGCCCTCAATTAACTTCTCTTTTCCAACGCGCTGCCGGTAAAGCCCCACTGCCTTCAACCGGTTGGCCATGCGTGTCCCGGTGTAAGGATCCGGAATCTTCAGGCCGCCGAGCTTGCGCTTGTCCGTCAGCAGGGCGTTCGCTTCATCGAGCGCGGGTGGCTGATCAGGAAAGAACTTGACCGGCGCGCCGCAATCGGCGGCTTCGCCCGCGGGGTCGGACATGGAATTGACGTAGTCAAAATCGAACTCCTGCGCGGTGCGGATTTGCCCCTTCACCAGCAGTTCGTATTGCGTGGCGTAGTCGCGATACGGCGCGCCACTGCGGTCGCACGCGAACATCATGGTCATGGGCATGAAGGGGAGACTGTCCGTCGGCTTGCCGTCGAGCATGGCGAGAATGCGTTCGCGTCCTGTCATGAAATTAACCTCGCGGTGGCCACCGAGCGTGCCACCCAACCTGTATGGATACCACTATCCCTTATGTCATCTCGGCGCGAAGCGAAGGACCTACGTCTTGCGCCTGTCCAGCGGAGCAGACCGCCCTCTGTTCACTGCCCGGATTCTTCGTCGCCTGCGATCCCTCTGAACGGCGGGCGAGCCGGGTTCTAACTATAGACTCCATATTCGTTTACCGCTTCCACCATGGCCACAATATTCTCGAGCGGGGCTTCCGGCTCCACAATGTGCGTGGGGCCGATGAGCAAACCTCCACCCACTCCCATCGTCTCGATCCGGGTGCTCACTTCGGCGCGAACCTCCTGCGGAGTCCCAAAGGGCAACGTATGCTGGATGCCGATGGTTCCCCAGAACGCGAGGTGCCGGCCGTAGCGCTGCTTCAACTTGACCGGGTCCAGGCATTCCGGCTGCACGGGATTGAGGATATCCACGCGAATCTCAATCAGCTCCGGGATCACCGCCTCCATGTTTCCGTCGCTGTGGTAATTGATGAGGACGTCGGGCCGCACGCGCTTGGCCGCGGCAATCACGCGCGCCAGGGGCGGCTTCAGCCAGCGGCGCCACATGGGCAGGCTCATCAACATTTTCTGTTGCGTGCCCACGTCGTCGCCCAGGCAAATGATGTCCACGCCCAACTCTGCATAGGCGGCGGCCTGAATTTCGCGCTTTGCGGTGATACGGTCCAGCAGCGTGGTGGCAAATTCCGCGTTATCGACGAAGTCCGTGAGCAGCAGTTCCATGCTGCGCATGTACCAGGCGACTTCGAAGATAGTCATTTCGAGGAAGCCGATGACGGCGAGTCCCTGCGCGTGGTAGTTGGCAATCTGGGGGGCCAGAGGTGCGAAGCGGTACTCGGCCTTCACGTCCGGCAGCGGGTAGGCGAGAGCATCCTGCCGGGTGCGCAGCTTCAGCATAGGATAAAGGAAGCCTTCCAGGTGTGCGTGCCAGGGATCGCCGCTGGAAGTGGGCAGGTGGCCGATGCCCCACTCGTCCAGCGTGGCGCGGGGAGGGAAGTTTTCGAAGTAGCTGGAGTAGTCATGCGGAAAGCGCGTGGGGGTGATGTCCACCACGCGCGCGGCGCCTCCGAAGTACGCGTTGGGGTCATCACTCCCGGTTTCCTGACGGAAGCGGTCGAGGCGCGGCGCGGTGAAGCCATGCGTGATGTCGAAGGGCACGCGGTCCGGAATCCGGCGCCGCATGGCGGTNNGCGGTAACCACCCTTTCGCGACTGCTCATGCCCTGGTTAGTCATAGACTCCGCACTCCTTCACCGTGTCGATCATGGCATGAATATTCTCAGACGGCGTAGTCGACGGGATGGCGCAGCCGGCATTCAAGATGAATCGCCCCCCCGGTTTCCAGACGGAGACAAGCTGCCGGACGGTTTCCCGAACTTGCGGGGCAGTTCCCTGAGCGAGGACGCCGCTGGGATCGATGTTCCCGAAAAGTACGTGGCGTGCGCCGACGGTCGACTTGGCTTTCGCCGCGTCCGTCTTGTAATCGAGCTCGAAGCCACACGGAGCGCATGCGGAGAGCGAGTCGAGAATAAGGCTGGTATCTCCGCAAATGTGGATTACCACGAAGATGCCGTCCGCGGCAAGATCCTTAATCAGGCGCTCCTCGTAAGGGCGCGCAAAGCGATTGAACATCCGGGGGGAGGTGACGTCAGGGCCCGCCAGGCTATCGCCGAGAGAAGTGAAGTGCGCGCCCGCCTTCGCGAGCGCCCGATGCACGGCGAGATGGCTTTGGTAGCAAATCTCCATGAGCTCGGTCAG
>PMYF01000737.1:6809-8278 GCA_003171295.1 Acidobacteriota bacterium
CGCAGGCTGCGGATGGCGGGCACCGTGATGCGGCCGGGTTCGTTCGGGGCGCATGCGGATTTCGCCCCCATGGCTTCCGCCAGCAGCGTGGTGTCGGTATCAACCAGAATGCAGTCATAGCCGTACTTCTCGACGGCGTGGAGATGCGTGCGTGCGATGGCTTCCGGGTTCACGCGGTACTCTTCCATGCGGACGCCCGCTTCGCGCGTGGCCAGCATAAAATTGTGGAGGCACACGGGCACGCGGTCGGGAATCCCGCCGGCCAGGACCGTCCGTACACGCGCGAGGGAGTTCATGGGTTGACCGCCTCCGAGGAGATGATGCCCTCCTCATAGTCCGCGATGATGCGCTGGCCGGGAGAAACCACCAGGAACTCCTTCTCGTTCCACTCACCGTTTACCAAGCGCTGGATTATTCCGATGTCTCCGGCGACCTTTTCGAAGGTCCAGCCGCGCTTCGCCGCCTCGTCGCGAGAGCGTTGCTCGAAGCTGCGGTCCGGTTCGATGCCCATCTCGATAAAGGTAAACTGGCCGTAGTGCCGCGCCAGGTTATTGCCAAACTCTTCCCACAGGAAGCGGGCGTTGTCCTCCCCGTATTTGGCCACCATTTCCTCGTAGCTCTGCTGCAAGCCCAGTTTCTTGCCCAGCGCAAGCTGGCCCAGTTCGCCGTCGGCCTCGCCGCGCTCAATCCAACCGGTGGTCTTGAAGTACACGCCGGGATGGCTGTCGAAATATTCCCGGTAGCGGGCCGCGCTGCCCAGGAAGAGAGTGATGCAATCGTGCGCGCGCGGCACGACCAGGGGAATGAGCTTGGCCGTCAGTCCCACAATGCCGTTGTTACAGAGCCCATAGCCGAGCAGCAAGGCGTCATACTGGCGCTGCTCCACACGATCGACGGCCGCCTGCAACCGCGCTTGCATGTCCTGGCACCCGATGTCGTGCAGGCCTTTGGGGAGAAATTCGATGTCCACTGTGTGCGGTGAGCGCGCCACACAGGCGCAAAACTCGCGAAAGAAAATCTCGCAACTGAGCAGCTTCAAGCGCATAGGTTTCTCAGGTCCGATCCGCGGCCGAGCCCCGCCCTAAGGCGAAATGGAGCGCACGGATGAAGTCCGGATTGGTTCCGCAGCAGCCACCCAGAAAGCTCGCTCCCGCCGCCACCAAGGCCGCGGTGTGCCGGGCGAATTCTTCCGGTGTGGTTTTGTACTGTGCGCGACCGTCCACCAGTTCGGGCAGGCCCGCGTTGGGTTTGATCCAGAGGGGCAGTGCGGTCGCGTCATGCAGCCGCTTCGCAAGGGGAGCATAGCTCTCAATGCCTTGCCCGCAATTAGCTCCGATGACATCGGCGCCCACGGCGGTAAGTTCGGCGGCGGCCTCCTCCGGTGTGACACCCATCATGGTGCGGTCGTGGTTCTTGCCGGAATCGAAGGCCAGGGAGACGATCACTGGCAGTCCCGTAGCGCGCGCTGC
>PMYF01000750.1:0-10495 GCA_003171295.1 Acidobacteriota bacterium
CATGCGCCGAAAGGGATTGGCGCGCTGTATATCCGGCGCAAATCGCCCTTCTCGCCATTGGTGTACGGCGGGCACTTGCCAATGTGCAGGATGTCGGCTTCCCGGTCGTACTTAAAAGTCAACTTCGCGTCCATTCCACGTCTCCTTGCCCAGATCACCCGGTCATGCTCACCCCTGAACTTTTCACGGCCGAGAGCTTTCGAAGCTGTCGGTCATCCGTAATCAATATGGCGCCGCGTTCAATGGCAGTAGCAGCGATGATCGCGTCGGGCAGCTTGAGTCGGTACTGGATGCGCAAGCTGACAATTCGATCGACCAGCGCCCGCTCGGTTCGGTCGAGACCTACCACATCGACGGCTGCGGAGAACTTTTGGAAAATCCTGCCGTCATTCTCGCTGAGGTTGGGAAAAGCCAGAAACTCGATCTGGGAGAGGATGGAAATCCCCACCCACTCCGCCGACTGCAAGCGCTGGTGCAAAACCTCGTCGCCGCGCAGCAAGCACACGATGGCGTTAGTATCCAACAGATATCGCTCACCACTCATCGCGCAGTTTTCTCTGCTCCGCGAGAGCGTCGCCTTGCCATTCGAGTCTTCCCACGACGCCGGCGAAATTATATTTGGATCCGTTCGGCAGGGAAGGGCCACCCACTACCAGGACGAGTTCGACGGTGCCGGCAGGAAGCTCGACGGGCACATCCAGCCGCAGCCGCCCGTCAGTTCCCACTTCACCCTGGGTTTTTACAATTTGCATCGGAACCTCTCCGCGCCATGGATCAACGGCACTCGCCGCTTCGCCTGAGTGTACCACGAGGCCGCCGCTACGAGAACCGGGCTACCGCGTCACCTACCTGCCGGTTGACCGCGAGGGCTTATTGAATTTGGCCGACCTTGAAGCTGCCATCACTGATCAGACCGCCGTGGTGTCACTCATGTGGGCTAATAACGAAACGGGTGTGTTGTTCCCTGTCGAACGGATTGCGGAAATTTGCCGGTCCCGAGGCGTCTTGTATCACTGCGATGCGGTGCAAGCAGCGGGCAAGGTGGAGATTGACGTGCGAAAGATTCCGGCGGACTACCTGTCGCTGACCGGCCACAAGTTTCATGCGCCGAAAGGGATTGGAGCGCTGTACGTCCGGCGCAAAGCGCCCTTCTCGCCATTGGTCTACGGCGGACATCAAGAGCGTAACCGGCGAGGTGGCACTGAAAGCGTGCCGCTGATTGTGGGCATGGGGAAAGCCGCCCAACTGACCCGCGAGCATCCGCCTGGGTAGATTGATCCGCGAACCGGGGCAGACAGTCGGTTTTTAGCGTCAGTAATCTCCCGAGGGGACTTTGCCCCGCTACTCCTTTAATTTCTTGGGGGGTGCGGTTCGAATGTCCGAATCTTCGCCATCAACTAACCAACACCATTCTTCCGGGTTATATCCAGTATGGGTCACGTTGTCAGCGCGTATCTTCTCCATGCAGCTTAGATACTGGGAGAGGACGAGTAGGGCATCGCTGTTCGTGGGAAGAACCTCTTCTTCGAAGCCTTGAAAGTATTTGAGGGGATGCCCGAGATCAGACAAGAATGCATCTGCATCCGCGATCAAGATTTTTATTAGCCCCAATTTGAATTTATTAAGGGCGTCGTTCGGGCTCTTTTTGGCGAGTGCTTGTATTTCGTCGTATAAGCCCTTCATTTGGGCTTGCAGTCCCTCGAACTTGTCGATGTCTCTTTTCTTCATGACCCTCCAAACCAAACGCCCCGGGCAATCACGCTACTCCTCACCTTTCTTAAACCTAGTTGGCGGGTCAGTCCTAATTGAGGTAGATTCATCTGTGTTCCATTTCCAATGGATCAAACCATCCCGAGTGGTATTGGCGCAACGAAAGCCTTCCAAGCAATCAATATACTGAGAAAGGATCAAAACGACGTCGCTATTAGTAGGTAAGTTCGAATCGTCAAAACACTCAAAGTCCGCGAACGGTTTGTGGGGTCCCACCAGAAAGGAGTTCGATTCTCTTAACTTTTCATTGATAAATTTCAGCTTAAACTTGTTGATGGGACCGTCGGGGCTCTTCTTCGATAGAGAACTCATTTCATAGAACAGGTGCTGGACCTGAGATTTTAGCTTTTCGAAGAGTTCAACGTCTTTGACCTTCATTGTTTTACCACCTCTTAACTGTTTCTACGATGGACATTTGCGTATGAACTCGATATATGCACGTTTCATGACTTCAACTGGCAGTCGCTGCCTGCTCTCGAAGACGGTAACCATCAACGCGAGGTCTTCGTCGGTAAGCGCAATTATGCACCTTCTTTGACCACCCCACAAATCGATTGTGTTCTTGAATACAGCCTTAGGGAGAGGGTGCCGTGTAATGAGTACTCCAAACCGCCCAAAGTGGTCGTTAAGGTAGCGATTAAGTTGGTTTATATGATCGCGGTTAACCTCTCCAACATTCTTTAGCTCAAATACAATTTGTCGACTCCCGTAGAGTCCGTGGATTTCATCGAGAAAATCCATCGACCTGCTGTTATAAAAGATAAGATCGCGAATCAATACTCCCGCATCGGTCCTGCTCTGTTCGCCAGCGAAATCCAACTGCGGATAGAAAAGCGAAGCGAGGAGCTGGCACACGTAATCCTCATAAACCTTGTCGGCATTAGAGGACTTTCCAGTCGGAAGCTTTTTTATTTCCGCCAGTTTTCGTTTTGCTGATAACACAGGGATGGGCTTGAAGAGCGGATCGTTCTTGCAGTCATCGCGAGTCCTTTCCTTCTGCCGGACGTACGACCGGACCATATCATAGTTGTGCGTGTTGAAGTTGAGGACGGCGACCCTCTCCGCCCCGTGGGCTTTCTCTGGGCTGACCTGTTTCAAGTAACTGTTCGCGAAGTAGTCGTCGAAGTTGATCCATGGGATGTACCGAAGCCATCGCTTTGGCACAAGCAAAATCGGACGTCCGGTTTGGGGGTTGACCGGCAGATCGAGTCTCTCCCCGGTGAAGCGCTTGGTTTTGTAGTCAAAAACGTTCTCAAGGCCGACCTGCTGGGTCGGTATCTTTAACCTGGTGCACTGGTCCATCGTGAAATCGATCAGGAATGATTTGATTAGGTTGCACGTGATGTCGCTGATCCGGTCCTTCGAAATCTGGTCAACATACAATTGAATTTCCTCGATGTGTTCGAAGCCCCCCTCATTGATCTGTGGAATCTGGTTGAATAGGGCGAGAATTTCAGTGGCTGAGTGTTCACCAACTCGATGGCCTTGTTTGTCTCTGGCCACTCCCAGGCCTACTTCCGCGCACTCGGACATCGTGCATAGAGTACTCACCGCTTCCTTCTCGCGGCCCGTCTTTGCTAAATGTCCAAGGTGATTGAATGTGCTCACAAGGGCCGTGTGGAGGGAGTTATCTTGGAGTGAAGGGGACTTCCACAATAGAAAGGGGTCAACGTATAACGGAATGTCCTCATCGAGAAAAGGAATTGCGAAGTCGACTTCTTCTTGTGCAAATGCGAGATTGTGGTGGTCATTAAGTCGAGGTCGGACTAGTGCCATAGAAAAGGTTCCAAATCAATCTCCACCTACGGTTAGAAACCGATTCGACCGTCGGCGGTCAGTCAGATAATAACCCCGCTGGCTGGTTCTTGCCAGCGACCGGTTGTAGGTAATTTCTAAGGAGCGCAGCGGACATGTATTTCACCAGAAATGATGATTTCAGCATTTGTTGAAGACGGCCCTTTTAGTAAAATATCTCCTTGACAAATTTCACCGAAAGGACTAATTTCAACGAATGTTGAAAACCCATGAAACAATGAAAGAAAAGGAATTCGAGGCACATGCTGTCGATGCACTCAGGGATTTACTCGGACAAGTGTCGGTAGTCAGGCTCAAGGATATCGAGCTGGAGCCATCGGCACGCGACCCCGGAGTGGACATAGTGGCGCAGATCAACGTATCCGGCAAACCTCATACACTCGTCTGCCAATGTAAGAGCAACGGCCAACCACGCTACGTCCGGACTGCGCTGCTCCAGTTGCGCAGCCATGTTTCCCATCTTGGTAAGGACGCGACGCCGATTCTTATTGCTCCTTATCTGTCTCCGGAAGGGCAGGCCTTGTGTCGGGAGAGTGAAACAGGGTTTCTGGACCTCGCAGGCAATGCCCGCCTCGTCTTCGACGGCGTGTTCATCGAACGCATCGTGGAGAATAAGCCACGTGCTGCCCGACGAGAACTCAAGTCATTGTTCAAGCCGAAGTCGGCGCAAATCCTACGCGTCATGCTCCGCAGTCCACGACGCTCTTGGCGCGTCACCGATCTGGCCGAGGCTGCTGCCGTTAGCCTGGGGCACGTTAGCAACGTGCGCGCCGCCTTCCTTGATCGTGAGTGGGCGCGCGTGTCGCCCGAGGGCTTGTTCTTATCCGAGCCTGACAAACTGCTAGATGCTTGGCGCGACGCTTACGAACCGCCCGAAGGCAGGCGGGTTCGCTTTTATACGACGCTGCACGGCAGCACGTTCGACGAAGCCTCGCTGGAAGCACTCCGCGCCACCGATAATGGGGGACAGGCTGCTTTGGCTTCGTTCTCCGCGGCTCGCTGGCTGGCACCATATGCCCGAGTTAGCACGCAGTATTTCTACGCTGATGACACCGGTCTCGACCGGCTCCAGGCGCTACTAAAACTGTCTTCGGCTTCGAAAGGCGAGAATGTAATTATCACCGTCCCGAAAGATCATGGGATTTTCCGCGATGCCACGGAACCTGCACCGGGAATTATTTGTACGAGCTTGGTCCAAACCTACCTTGACCTCACAACCGCTGGTGAGCGCGGCCAGGAGGCTGCCGAGCATTTGCGAAGAGAGAAGATGAAATGGAACTGACCCGTGGGGAGCCGCAGTCCGCGGCGGATTACGACGACCGTACGACCGCAGCAGTAAAGAGCGTCCTAATCGAGATTGGCCAAATCCTCGGAAGCTTCCAGGGAAAATTCGCCGTTATCGGCGGTGCCGTGCCTTGGCTGCTTCTCGACCAGCAAGATATGCCGCACGTCGGGACGCTCGATGTCGACCTTGGGCTTGACGCAGAAGCACTCGGGGGTGGCGAATACGCCACACTAGTTGAAGCCTTGCAAGGGCATGGCTATGAGCAAAGCAAAGAACTTAAGAAATTCCAACTCGTTCGCCAGATCACTCCGCACGATGGCGGCGGCCCGGTCAAGGTCATCGTGGATTTCTTAATGCCGCGGGATGCTGAAATCGTGAGAAACACTCCACCACTGATCAGTGAATTCGCAGTGCAAAGGGCAGACGGGGCGGATTTAGCGATGCGGTTTTATCAGATGGTCGCCATCACCGGCCCAATGCCGGAGGGTGGCACGAATCAGGTGGAGATTGCAGTATGCTCCATTCCAGCATTACTTGCGATGAAGGGATATGCCCTGAACGGACGCTATAAGCGGAAAGACGCCTATGATATCTATTATTGCATCCTGAACTATCCGGGTGGTGCGGAGGCGCTCGCGGAAGTGTGTAGCCCCATTCTTAAACACGCCAGCGGCGCCAAAGGGTATCGGTATATCGCCGAGAAGTTTGACACGGTGGACGGCCATGGACCGACTTGTGTCCGACAATTCGTAGAAAAGACCGATATCTTGGGCGACCGCACGCCTGACCAATGGCAGGTGGATGCCTTTGGCCAGGTCGACGCGTGGCTGCGCATGCTTGGATTGCGGGCGTGAGAGCATTAAAAAGATTTACTTTCACTCGAACCCGTGGTGTTGGCGGTGCCATGTGAGAGACTCGCGGTCGGGCAGGTAGTGCTGATTTTGGGGACTAAGAATCGAGTTACCTGCGCGGGGTTTCAAGAGATGCGCGGCATCCCCACGTTCGTCAAAACGATCCTCGGCCACTAGAATTTTGTAATCGTTACTGATTGACCAAAAACCCTGATCGAACAGCCAGTGGGCGGTTTTTGATAGCGCGATACCATTCGTTGGATGGTTGCTGCCGCCTTGAGTGAGTTGATGGATGTGGGCGGCGTCGAGGGCGGTCTTGCCGTTCAGCGCGATCATCCGGTATTGCGTTAGGGCACATGTGTAATCGTATGCTGGGAGCACGCGCACGGCGAACTTCGCATCGCGTTGACTTTCTGATTCACGGGCGGGCATAAAGCGGCTCGCATCCGCTCCGATAACGTCGTCGGGAGGAACAGGGAGCTCGACAAGGCTCGGGCCGTGATCGCGAGCGACTCCTCCATCACGACCCAGCGCCGCCTCAATTTCGAGGCCTTTTTGCTTTGGTAGCGCGGAGTTGTTCTTGAACTCCGCGGCTTGTATACTCGGGAACCGTCGAAGAGCCGCAGAGTTACAAACCAACTCTGATGGCATAAGGTCGTCGGCTCATCGAGTCGAGGGGTAAACTGGTGGTGGAAGAAAGAAACCAGGAACTCCAAGAGAGGAGGAGCCGAGCATGTTGATTATAGGCTGTGATTTTCATTCGCGCTTCCAGCAACGCAATTTGCTATTAATCTACTTGAAGAAATCGTCCTCGGCGTGCACAATCAGGGCTTAACGAACGCGAGTGAACGCGAGTTGGAGGTAAGACCGCTTCCCGTCGTTACAACTCATTTAATCGAAAGAACGCGCCTGTAGCTCAGTTGGATAGAGCGGCAGACTTCGAATCTGTAGGTCGGGAGTTCGAGTCTCCCCAGGCGCGCCAACTAAACGCTGCACCCGTTCTTGTTAGAGCCGCAGACCGCGCCGTGGCGGGGGAGGGGGCCGCCCTCATCGGAACTGGTAGCCACGACGAGCGTGCTTCTCGTCGTGGGCTTTCATCTGGCCAATCATGCGTGGTACGAATCCGGCAACAGCACTTCATCAATCTGAAGCGGGCACGCCGCTCGCATGGAGTGCTCCAGGCTGAAATTCTGGTAACTCGACCACCGCCACTCTTTCGGCCTGTCCACCAGGGCTCTACGCACTGGGTTGAGATGCATATACGTCAGCCGATCGTTGAACTCCCTGGCGTGGCGCACAAAGCGGTCCCAGAACTGGTGCTGCCAGAGGGAGCCCGTACTGCCCCGTTGGCGGTTCAGGCGGCGGGAAGAGACGTACTTGATGTCTTGGACGAGGCGGGAGATGTTCAGCGGGTAGCGCGGCCAGAAGAGCGCATGCCAATGGTCGGGCATGAGGACGTATCCGCATAGCAGGAAGCCCAACCGTCGTCGCGATTCCTGGAAGCTTGAGAGGATCGAAGCATATTCCTCAGTGGTGAACGCTGGGAGCGGCCGGCGAAGATTCACCGTGACGAAGAAGATGCGATCCGCCGCGCGCAATCGATGAACTCGTGACATGCGGGAGAAACAAAAAGCCCACGACGAGAAGAGCGCTCGTCGTGGCTACCAGCTTTCCGCGTGGGACGTGGTAGCCACGGCAAATTCGTTTTGCGATTTGCCGTGGGTTCGCCGAGGTCGAATGTCCTTCAAGGCTGAAATCCTTCCAAAAGCCCACGGCGAGAAGAAAGCTCGTCGTGGCTACCAGCTACGCTTGCTTACACACCAAGTGTGGGCTACCAACTCGCTCGCCGCTACGGTGCTTGCGGGGATCGCGCGGAGACGATGGTAAATGGTTTCCACTTCATATCGGGCACGAAGGGATAGCTCGGCACGCGATACCGGTTCTTCGGCAGATGCCCGATATCCTGGTTTACCGCGCCATCGGTGAGCGCCATCAGATTGGGATTCGCGATCTTTGCAATCGGAGGAACAAGATAGCCGGATTTGACGACTACTATTTTAAAGCTGGCCGGCTCCAGCCCAAGCGAGGTGAAATCTCGCATCTCGTGGAAAGGACGCCGCCGCGCTGTAATGACCACCGATATGCCGTTGACATCAACTACGGCTTGCCGTTCCGGCAGATCGTTTGTTGACAACAAGAAGACCACCTTCGCCGTGACTTCCACCGGCTGACTCCCCTGCGGGTCGAGCGTGCCTCCAATCCGGAGTGGAAGCGTTCGACCCACACCCGCCCGGTAGCAGGCTTCGGTTGCAGGCCGGTCTGCAATGCCGGCGATGACGGCATTTTGAACTTTATGCCGCAGGAGTTCAGCCAGCACATCAGCCCGGTCACCTGTGCCGCCTGCTGTGGGATTGTCCCCGGAATCCGACAAGACCACTGGTTTCGTATTCAAATACTGAGCTTGTTCAATGCATTCCGAGAGCGTACCCGTGGGCACGCCGAATTTGAATTCCTGGCGTGCGTCCCAGTATTGCTGTGCCAGCGAAAGCGCATCTTTCTTCAGTAAATCCGGCTTTGTGCCGGTCAGAACGGCGCTGGCCGTGGTCCGTGGCTCGTCTGCCCAAACATACCCAACTAATAAGGATGCATCCAGCACCCCGGGCTCAGCATTCATGCCGGGCAGTTGCGCCCAAAGGCGCTTGGCCGGGTCGTATAGCGTGCTGCTGCGTTCACCAGGCATCAGCACCGGAATCGGAGCCCAAACCAGCGTGGGCCGAATCTGTTGGTCCAGGCAATGGACCAGCATGTCACAGGCCCGGCGCGCGGTTTCCTGACGGTCAATATGCGGAGCGGTTCGATAGGCAGAGAGCATGTCCAGGTTGTCGATGATTCGTCTGCTCAAGCTGCCATGCAGGTCAAAGCTCGCGGTGATCAGGCAATCCTTCCCAACCACGGCGCGAGCAGCCGCAATCCAATCTCCATCCGCATCCTGCATGTCCTCTACGTACATGGCTCCGTGCATGGGCAGATAGAGGCCATCCAGCGGGAGCAAGGCTCTGACTCGATGAAGAAATTCAGCCTTCAGTTCCTCGTAGGTTTTCCGTTCGACCGGCCCTCCGGGTACAGCATCGGCCACCAGGGTCGGCAGAAAAGGATAGGGATAGGTCTTCAACAGGCTGAAGAACGGGTCGTCAGCCAACGCCTGGCCTCTCTCGACCGTGAAATCTTCCATTCTGGCGCGAATACGACTGTAAGTGCTGCACTCAATCTGGATACCGCCGAAGGCGACACGCTTGTCCTCTCGAGCTCGGCAAATCCCCGGAACGCCCGAACGCGTTAAGGGAGATGTCAATACCGCGATGGTTGCATTCTTCAGAAAGGCTCTCCGTCTCACGGATGTTCTCCTTTGCCGGGATGATGGGTGGGAATCCACAAGCTAAGCAATCGCTAGAGTTCAACCGGTATGCCCTGCTCCCAACCGCCCCGCAGCATACACCCTTCGTGGGGCTCCAGCGCCCTATTCTTTCGGGAGGGCAAGGCAGGGCCGGGGCTGCCGCAACCTCCTCTTTCCTTGCGGAAGCGCTGGCCCTACCGCGAATTCCTTGCAATTCCTGGCAAGCAGGGGCTATACTCTCTTTGGCGAACGCACACAGTGGGCGAAAGCCCACTTTTTTGTTAGGCCACACTGGGTTGGGTCCGCCTCAAGGCGGAGGCGCCAGAGTGGGGGAGTGCACACTCGGCGGGTTGGATGATTGACCTGGAAAAAATCCGGACGATGGCCGACCGGGTTGCGACCTCCGAAGGTCTGGCGCTTGTGGATGTGGAGTTGAAAGGGGGCGGCTCGAATGCCCTCCTGCGAGTTTTCATCGACAAGGCTACCGGAGTTTCGCACGCCGACTGTCAGTTGGTGAGCGAACAACTGAGTGTGCTCCTGGATATGGAGGACCCCTTCCCGGGCAAGTTCGTGCTCGAGGTTTCATCTCCGGGGCTGGACCGGAAGCTCACGAAGGGGAGCGACTTTACCTACTTTGCCGGACGGCGGGCGCGCGTAGTGGTGCGGGAAGCGGTAAAGGATCAGAAGGTTTTTGAGGGGCGCCTGGCAGGTTTTGAGAACGGCCGGGTGCGTTTGGAACTGGGCGAAGGCGGCTTCGAAGAACTCGATCTCGCGAACATACGGAAAGCTCAGTTGGTGGTCGAACTCTGACTGCCCACTCAGGCGCCTTCCCGGACCGGCGTTTCGGGGGCAGGTATCGCCCCGCTACGGCCAGCGGTGATTGCTCAAGCAATTGCTGTGGCCCTCAGGCAGGGAGCTTCACCGAGGGGACAACCTTGTGACGACAAGTCTTTTATTCCAGACCATTGACCAGTTGAGCCGCGACAAAGGGATTGATGCCCAGATTATCATCTCGGCTGTGGAAGACGCGATTCTTGTAGCCACGCGGAAGTACTACAAGACTTCCGAAGACCTCCAGTCGCACTTCAACAAAGAAACCGGCCTGGTGGAAGTCCACGCCGTGAAGAAGGTGGTCGAGGAAGTCCAGGATTCCGATCACGAGATCAGTCTGGAGGCTGCCCGCAAGTACGACCCGGAGGTGGCAGTCGAGGGTGAGGTAAGGATTCTCAAACCCACGGACGTGCTTGGCCGCATTGCGGCCCAAGCCGCCAAGCAGGTGATTTTCCAGAAGGTGCGGGAGGCTGAGCGCGATACGGTTTATGCTGAATATAACCAGCGCGTGGGCGAACTGGTGAACTGCACGGTGAAGCGCATGGAAGG
>PMYF01000750.1:10504-11202 GCA_003171295.1 Acidobacteriota bacterium
GTCATTAAGGAAGTTGATCGCGCCGCCCGTGGGCCCCAGGTGGTCATCTCGCGCGCGGACGCGTTGCTGGTTCAGAAGCTCTTTGAGATGGAAGTTCCCGAGATCTACGATAGTACGGTGGTCATCAAAGCCATCGCGCGAGAGGCCGGGGAGCGCACCAAAGTCGCGGTCTACTCCAAGGATCCGGACGTGGATTGTGTTGGCGCGTGCGTCGGCATGAAAGGAATGCGCGTGCAGTCGATCATCCGCGAGCTGCGCGGGGAGAAGATCGACATTATTGAATTCAATGACGACACGCTGGTTTTCGCGGCCAATTCCCTCAGCCCCGCGAAAATCAACCACGTTTCTGTTCTCGACGCGGGGGAGAAGCACCTGGAAGTGATCGTGGATGATACCCAGCTATCCCTGGCCATCGGCAAGAAAGGCCAGAATGTGCGGCTGGCGGCCAAGCTTCTGGGCTGGCACATTGACATCAAGAGCGAGGAAGAGAAGCGGCAGGAGATTGAATCACAGATGGCCGCCATGGCCCTGCGCGGGGCTCCCATATCCGAGCTGCAAGGATTGGGCGATAAAACACTGCTGAAACTGCGCGAACAGGGTATCGAGAGCGTGGAGCAATTGGCGCAGATGACTCCGGAAGACCTGATGCAGATTCAGGGCGTGGGCGAGAAGACCGTGGATCGGATCCGTCAGGTGGT
>PMYF01000750.1:11236-12481 GCA_003171295.1 Acidobacteriota bacterium
AGCAGGAAGCCCGGTGGCCGAGGAGGCATCCGCCCCCGAGGAAGCCACGGGAGGGGAAGAGGCAACTGGGCCGAAAACGGCAGTGGAGAGCACGTCGGCCCCAGAGGAATCATCCCATTTGACCGATGCGAGCGAGACAAGCGAAACCAAAACGCCCGAGGGCGAGGGTGAAGGGGAGAGTAAGGAAAAGCCCGCGACATCCGGGGAGGGAGGTGGCGGAGCATGAAATAAGGCTGCCAGGGCTTTGATAGAACCGGCCGGCAGATTTCCATAGCCCAGGGTTTGGGCCAAGGCAAGGGAGAAAAAGAACTTAGCATGGGGAAGATAAGGATCAACGAACTGGCGCGTGAACTGGAAGTTAAAAGCAATCTGGTCCTGGAATACTTGGTCGAGATCGGTATTCAGGACAAAAAGTCTCATTCTAGTGCGCTCGATGATGATCTCGCCGACAAAATCCGGGCGCATTTTCGCACCGGGGGTGAACCTGCCGAGAAGCCTGCCGAGAAGCCTGTTGAGAAGCCCGTTGAGGTTCCTACGGCTCCTGTGCCTCCGGTCCCCCCAGTCGAAGCACCAGAGCCCCTGTTCGACCTGAAGAAACTGCACGAGATCAGACCTGACCTTCATCCGCTTACGCGCTCCATTGCCGAAATCAAGGCGGCAGCACGCAAGGCGGTGGTAGTGCCTGCGCCCCCACCGAAGCCTGCGGCTGCGCCGCTTCCTGCGGCCGGGCCGGTCACGGTGCCGGGGCCGGTGCCGGGCATTGCACGCTCGGGAGAAAGGTCTGTGCCGTTGGCGCCGTCGTCGTCGGCTGTCACGGGTGCTTCCGCGTTGGCTGGCGCGCACCTTGTGCCGCCTGCGCCCGCGCCGCCCGGCGGCCGGCCACCCACAGGACGGTCCATCCCGGTGGTATTGCCCAGAGGTGGTCCCGGAGCTCCCGCTCTCCCGGCCGCACGCGCCAGTGCTGGGACTGGGGCGGCTGTCCCGGGGAGAGCGCCTGCGGTTCCTCCTCCGCCGGGGGGGTATCCGAAGGTGATGCGTCCCCTGCGGCCGCTCCGGAACAACGATCCTATCGCCCACCAGCCGATTTACCCTCAGGCGGTGAAACCGAAACCTGCTCCGGTACGAGTTCAGCCTTCGCGGCGTCCCGGTGAGCCCAGGCCCATGCATCCGACCTCATCGCGCCCGGGGGCAGTCGTCGGCGCCGCGGGAGGTTTTCCTGCGGTTCGGCCACCGGCAGGCAGACCT
>PMYF01000750.1:12514-14317 GCA_003171295.1 Acidobacteriota bacterium
CTTCTGGATAAGGGGATTTTCGCTACCATTAACCAAACGCTCGACGGCCAGACGGCCACCGACATCGCCCGCTCCTTTGGAGCGGAGGCGACGATTGTCACCTACGAGGAAGAAGTCCTGCAGGAAGTTGAGGAAACGGATCGGGTGGAGGATCTGCAGCCTCGCGCCCCCGTGGTGACGGTGATGGGCCACGTCGATCACGGCAAGACCTCGCTCCTCGACGCCCTGCGAGAAACCAATGTGGCGGAGCACGAAGCGGGCGGCATTACGCAGAGCATCGGCGCCTACCAGGTGGTGGGCCAGGGCCGGAAGGTGACCTTTATCGATACGCCCGGTCACGAAGCTTTCACCTTGATGCGGGCACGCGGCGCCCGGGTGACGGACATCGTCGTACTGGTGGTGGCGGCGGATGACGGCGTCATGCCGCAAACGCTGGAAGCCATCAACCACGCGCGGGCCGCGAAAGTCCCGATTGTGGTGGCCATTAACAAAATCGATAAGCCGAATGCCCAGCCGGAACGCGTCAAGCGCCAGTTGTCCGACAATAACCTGATGCCGGAAGAATGGGGCGGGCAGACGGTGACCGTGGAGGTTTCGGCCAAGCAGCACAAGAACCTCGACCTGCTGCTGGAAATGATTCTGCTGGTCGCCGACTTGCAGGCTCTGAAGGCGAACCCCAAGCGGCTGGCCTCGGGGACGGTCCTGGAAGCCAAACTCGACCGCGGGCGGGGCCCGGTCGCCACGGTGCTGATCCAGAACGGAACGCTGCAAATCGGAGATTCCTTTATTGTCGGCGCCATATATGGCAAGGTTCGTGCCATGTTTGACGACCACGGTCGGCCGATAATTGCGGCTCCTCCTTCCACCCCCGTAGAAGTCCTGGGCCTGGAAGATGTGCCCCAGGCTGGTGATCGCCTCCAGGTGATTGAGAATACCCTCAAGGCGCGGCAGATCGCTCTGCATCGGCAGGGGAAGCTACGCGACACGGCCCTCGCCAAGAGCGCCCGCCTGACGCTCGAGCAGTTGCATGCGCAAATGGCCGCGGGTGATGTCAAGGAACTGCCGCTGATCATCAAGGGGGACGTGCAGGGTTCGGTGGAAGTTGTTTCTGACACCCTGGTTAAGTTGAGCACGGAGAGGGTTAAGGTCAAGGTCATCCATGCGGGCGCGGGTGCCATTACGGAGTCGGACGTCCTGCTGGCTTCAGCCTCCAACGCCGTTATTATTGGTTTCAACGTGCGGCCCGAGCGCAAAGCCACGGAGCTGGCGCAGCTTGAGAACGTCGACATCCGCCTGTACACCATCATCTACAACGTCACGGAGGAGATCAAGAAAGCCATGGTGGGCCTGCTGGCCATCACGTACAAGGAAACTTCGCTGGGGCGGGCGGACGTTCGCGACACTTTCCGGATTACCAAAGTCGGAACTGTGGCCGGGTGTTATATCCAGGACGGCAAGATCGCGCGCGAAGCCCAAGTCCGCCTGCTGCGCGACAACGTGGTGGTGCACGAGGGTAAGATCCGGTCCCTCCGGCGTTTCAAAGACGACGTCGCGGAAGTGAAATCCGGGACGGAATGCGGAATCTCACTCGAAAACTACAATGACGTCAAGGTCGGCGACATCATTGAAGCCTACGTGAAGGAGCGGGTGGCCGAGCCCGCCCTGGTCTGAGATAACTTGCCGGCGGAGGGCTGACGCGATGCCGGTCGGTGTGTTAACCCTGGAAATTCAGCTCCCCTACGCGCATTCACTTAAAGAAAAGCGTGCGGTCCTGCGCAAGATGCGGGACCGCTTCCGCGCCCG
>PMYF01000932.1 GCA_003171295.1 Acidobacteriota bacterium
ATAATTGCTGCTTGGGCCCCTATTCGCTGTCGTTCGTGCGCATCCGCAATTGTGTTATAGTTCCGATTGAAAGACTCGACTAGTCGGAACTATAACATTATGCGACCACTCTCTTTCGATCCCCAAGCCCTCCGCAAGCACCTGCTTCACCATAAAATCGTGACTTTGCCCGAGCTCAAAGGCGTTCTCGGCACCACTGTCGACCTCACCGTCTTTCGCAAGCTTAAGCTCCTGGATTACCTGTCCAGTTATACCCATCGCGGCCGCTACTATGCCCTTCGCGAAACCGCCCGCTTCGACGACGCCGGCTTGTGGTCCCATGATGCAGTTTGGTTTTCCCGCCACGGCACTCTGTTTGCCACCATCGAGGCCTTCGTCCATCAGTCCCCGCGCGGCTGGTTCGCCGATGAACTGGCCGACACGCTCCATGCCGAGGTCCAAGATCCCCTTCATGATCTGGTGCGCGCCGAACGTCTGCGCCGCTCGGAGGTGGCCGGACGCTTCCTCTACACTGCCGCCGATAGTCGGCAGGCTCGGGATCAGCTTCGCACCAGGCAAACTGCGCAGTCGGTTCCGCTGGTGGCCGATGCTTCCACCCTCCAGGTATCTCCTGATGAACTTAAAGCCGCCATTTTGCTTTTCTACAGCCTGCTCGACGAACAGCAGCGTCGCCTGTTCGCCGGTCTGGAGTCCATCAAGCTGGGACACGGCGGCGATACCATTCTGGCCGAATTCCTCGGCCTGAATCCCCACACCGTCGCCCGCGGACGTCAGCAAATGCTCGATCAGAAGGCAACAATGGGGCGCACTCGCCGTTCCGGCGGCGGACGCAAACGGATCGAAAAAAACCGCCGACATCGTCATCCTGATCGAATTTCTGCTCGAATACGACACCGCCGGCGATCCTATCACGGGGCTGAAGTGGTCCCGGCGAACTACCCACAAGATTGCCCTGGCGCTGGGTGACTTCGGTGTCATCGTCAATCCCAACACCGTCGCTCGCCTCCTCTATCAGATGGGCTATTCCCTGCGCCTCAATCACAAGAAACTCTCCACCGACTGCAGCCCCGATCGCAATGATCAGTTCCTCTACCTCGGTGATCTTCGGCACCGCTTCCAGCGCCGCGGCCTACCCATCATTAGCGTCGACACCAAGAAGCGCGAACTGGTCGGCAACTTCAAGAATCCCGGCTCGCGCTGGGATCTGTCGCCCCGCTTGGTCAACGACCACGACTTCCGCTCCGACACCACCGGTGTCGCCATCCCTTACGGGATCTATGACCTGCTTGCCAATCGAGGGTCGGTCGTGGTCGGCGTCTCGCATGACACCTCCGCCTTTGCCGCCCGCGCCATCGCGCATTGGTGGCGCCAAGAGGGATCAGGCCGCTAGCCATGCTCCCGCCAACTCCTCATTCTGAGCGACACCGGCGGCAGCAATGGCTATCGTTGCCGCGCCTGGAAAACCGAACTCCAGTCGCAGTTAGCCGATTCGCTCGGTCTGACTCTCACNNCTGGGCCGGCGAACCACTCGACAGCTACCAGAAAATCCTGAACTTCATCCGCTCCACCAGAACTCAAACCGGCTTGTCGGTCACCGCTCACCTCGACCGCCGCTACTATCCCACCGGCACTGAACCGACACCCAAACAACTCCAAGCGCTTCGCCTGAAGCCGCACGAGGTTCTGCCCAAGTGGAAATATACGACCTCGCCCAATCTGTGAAGTTGTTTTTGCGTCAGCGCTTAGCGGGTTGTGGCATGTCTGTTCGATCCCAGTTGCCGGGACTCTTCCCGGCTGATAGATTTTACCTTGCGCTTGAGCGGTACGTCACGCACCACGCTGGTGAAAGGGATTATCCTACGTGTGGCGAGTCGGGGGTGACGCTGACTGCGGTCGTCTTGAGTGTGCCCAAACAAGTACGGTTCCGAATTAGGAGGAGACCTTCCGATGAGTGGCATTGTGTTTATTGCCGTTCGGAGCCACTTCCTTCCTACCATTTCCTACCATTTTTTAGGGTCATCAGAAGTTAAATTTTCCCATTGCTATCGGGAAAATTCAAAATGCGGAAAAATAGGTGCTGTTTCCTCCTGTGTCTCAGAGGTTTAAGTGGTCTCTCGGGGGAAGCTGTGGGTGAGATGCAGCGCTAACGGGCCTGCTGGTCAAGGAAACGGCGCAACTTGCGGCAGGAGGACTCCAAGGAACGCAGGTCTCCTTCTGAGTCCCAGGCATGGGGCAACGGGCCCCCGTCCTCCACGACATCAAAAACCAGATCTTCGAGGGGTACTTTTCTCAAAGAAGGAGTGTAGTTCAACTTGCGAATGATTTCACCCCCGAGCACCCCTAGGTTGTTGACGTGCTTGCGAAGGGTCTTCCGCGAGAGTTGGAGCTGGATCAGGTGATGCAGGAAGGGCCGGAAGCACTCTACGATTTTTTCGCCGGGAGAAACGTCTTCCGGGAATCCCATCCATCTTCGTGGCCACTCGTTGAAGTCTTTGCAGAAGGGCGCCAGATCGAGCGAGATGACGGCTTGTGGCTGGGTCATGGCATGCGATAGGGTATGGGGTTTCGTCTTGCGGGTGCGGACAGCCATGGAACTGACTACGATTCTAAACCAGGGTTATCGTTTTCGGGGATTCGTCTACGAAAGGGCGACATTCTCGACGGACAAAAAGATCCTTGAGGTACACGTGCGACCCCGGCGTGGTTCCGATCCGACTTGGTCTGGCTGCCAGCAGCGCACTCGGGGCTACGATCATCTGGAAGAACGTCGGTTCGAGTTCATTCCCTCGTGGGGGTTCCTGGTCTTTTTTCTGTACCGCATGCGGCGCGTGAATTGCGGGCGCTGCGGGATCCTGGTCGAGAAAGTCCCTTGGCGTATGGGGAAGCATCAACTGACCAAGGTGGACATGCAGTTTCTGGCGCACTGGGCACGCAAGCTGTCCTGGAAGGAGGTAGCGGAGTCGTTTCAGACGTCCTGGGAGAAGGTCTGCGACTCGGTGCAGTACGTCGTGCCGTGGGGGCTGCAGCATCGAACGCTGGGACCGATCTTCGCCATGGGAGTAGATGAACTTCCATAGGCCAAGGGACAAAAGTATTTGACCTGGGTGTATCAAATCGATGATCTCACCCGGCTGCTGTGGGTGGGCAAAGGGCGGACCGTGGAGACCTTCGAAGACTTCTTCGCGATGATAGGCTGAGAGCTGTCCTCCCAGATCGAGTTTGTCTGCTCGGACATGTGGAAACCATACCTACGAGTGATCCGCGAGAAATGCTCCCAGGCGCTCCACATCCTGGATCGGTTCCATATCGTGGCCAAGATGAATGAGGCTTTGGATGAGGTGCGGGCGTCCGAGGCCCGGAAAATGTCCGCTGCGGGACATGAACCCCTGCTCAA
>PMYF01000804.1 GCA_003171295.1 Acidobacteriota bacterium
TTTACGTCGCCAGCGCCGGATTGATTCCATTGCTGTTGTGGCGATATAAAATCGACGCTACGCCGTTCGTCACGGGTTTTCCCGCAGCCTGTTCAGCCCGGCCCTTCCAATTCCGTGGCGAGAAGTCCAGCTTAGGAGGCGGGGTCGTAGGCGTGCACTCGGGTTATTTCCAGTTGGTCTCCCACGCGAGTCTCCGTGCTAAAGAGGGTATGCGCGGGAAGCTCCAGCACACTGTGGGCTTTAAGGCTGAGCTTCGAAATGCGAAAGGGGCTGATATTCTCCTCAACCTCCACCACCACATGGTTACGGTCCAGGAAAATCAGATCCAAAGCGTACGCCATCCCGATCGTGTGAACTCCGTGTGAGGGTACGATCCACAGCCCTCTCCCGGGGCGGGGCCAACTCCGGCCCGTGCCCAGCAGGCCCACGAGCCGGGTGAAGTAGCTGTCGGCCACCTTGGCCTGGGTCGCTACAAACCGCTCGCGGGTCTGATTGTAGACACACACGTACCTTGCGCCGTTAAGGTCGGGCTCGCGCACGGCTGATGCCTCGCTGTTCGGCGTCCGGAGACGACGGATTGACAACCTACTTGGATACCTTCTGTTTGCGGCGCCAAATGATGACGAAGACGATGATGACCGCCGCCACGCCTGCGATGATACGAATAGTGCCTACATCCATGAGGACCCTCCGGTCTTCCTGGGGTTCGCTCCTGCTCCCGCGCAGGACCCGTAATCCTGCTCTATCCAGCAAATCATTTTTGCAGCTCGCCAAAATCCCGAATCAAGCTGATTACTGCCGGACCTAGAATGACCACGAACAGCGCTGGAAAGATGAAGAACACCAAGGCCAGTACCATCTTGATGGTGGTCTTGGCCGCCATTTCCTCCGCCCGCTGCCGGCGTTTGGTGCGCAGTTCGTCGGAGTGGATGCGGAGCGCTTGCGCCACGCTCGTGCCGAATCGTTCGGTTTGAATCAGCGTGGCGACCAACACTTTGATATCTTCCACGCCGGTGCGCTCGGAGAGAGAGCGTAAAGCTTCGATGCGGGTCTTGCCCACATGCACCTCGGCATTGACGAGATCAAATTCTTCACATAGAACGGGATGCGCAATCCTCAACTCCTGGCTGACGTACAAGAGCGACTGATCCAGGCCCAGACCCGCTTCCACACAGATCACCAGAAGGTCGAGGGCATCCGGCAACGCCAGGCGCAGATTTCCCTGCCGGCTTCTGGCGCGCCCCGTCAACCAGAGGTCGGGCAGGACAAATCCCAGCACCAAGGCCGCAAAGAGAATAAAGACGGGACTTAGCCGGTAGAAACCCGTAAGCAGGGTCCCCCCCACCAAAATGATCGGCAGGATAACGCTTGCAATCCGCATGGCCGTCGCGGCTTCGGGCCTGCGGTAGCCGGCTCGCGCTAACAAGTTCGCCGTTTGCGAAGATGGGTCCGCAGAGGTGGGTAGAATCTTGGCAATGCCGGAGAAGACCCAACTGATCAGCTGCTGCCGCCTCTCCTTAAGAGCCGGCTGGCGCTTGGCAGAATGCCGCCAGAGGTGACCGAGACGCTCGGTAACCGGCAGAGTGCCACCGGAGAACGCGTAAACCAGTACCATGGCGATAAAGACAACCGCCAGGAAGATGACAACCACGGGCCCAGGCATATTGGCTGGGTCTCCTTACCAGTCTTAGACTTTGATCTTGACGATCTTCCACAGCACCGCGGCCCCGATCACCTGTAAGCCGGCGGCGATAGCGAGCATATACTTCCCCATACGGTTAACGAACAGCAAGTTCACATAATCCGGATTAACTATGTGCAAGACGCCCAACATCGCCACGGGGATAATCATCAAGATGATGGCCGTGAGGCGGCCCTGGGCGGTCCGCACCCGCACTTCCCCGGCGATTCGAAACCTCTCCCGGATCACGTGGGAAAGATTGTCCAGAATCTCGGCCAGATTACCTCCCGTCTCTTTCTGCACCAGGAGCGCCGTCACAAAAAGGCGAACGTCCAGGAGGGGTACGCGCATACAAAGGTTCAAGAGGGCGTCCCGGATGGGCAGCCCGAAACGCTGTTCGTCAAAAGTGATTCGGAACTCCCCGGCGACAGGTTCCGGCAATTCCGTGGCCACCATTTCGAGTCCGGTCGTGAACGGGTGCCCAGCGCGCACCGAACGGGACAGAAGTGCAATCACCTCTGGAAATTCCCTTAAAAAGGCCTGCAAGCGTCGCGTCCGCAGGAACAGGATCACACCCAAGGGGCTTAAGAGGGCAAGAGCGGCCAGCGCCCCGGACAGCAGGAGGAATCCATACAGGGCCTGAACAATCTCCCCAATCAGGACTCCCAGCACTGTGCTCATAAGGACCAGTTTGCCCGGCCTCACCTTTAATCCCGATTGGGCGATAAGGCCGCGCAAGCGTCCCGACCAACTCCAGCGCAGGAGCATACGGTTCAGGAGGGGGATGGTACTGTGCAATTCGTCACGGATTAAACCCAGATCCAGCTTGATCTTCCCGGCGGAGGTGCTCCTATCCATGGCCGCGAGGCGCCCCCGAATGATGCTGCCCGGTCGCGCGCCGCCTACCAGCACCAACACAAACAGCAGAACCAGGGCGATCATGACGAACGTGAGCACTGCGAACAACAACTGCATCGCGCGATCCCTTCCTAGTGGTGCGGGGTGGCCTCAAACATGGCCGCGGGCAGGTTGACTCCGGAGGCCGCCAGCCGGTCCGAGACTCGAGGGCGTATACCCGTAGCCGTAAAATCCCCCAGGACGGCGCCATTTTCGCCGAGGCCCGTCCGGCGATATGCGAAGATTTCCTGCATGCTGATGATGTCGCCTTCCATGCCGGTGATTTCCGAAATGCTCGTCACCTTACGGGTGCCGTCGCTCAAGCGGCTGATCTGCACGACCAGATGAATGGCCGATGCGATCTGGCGGCGGGTGGCACTCTCCGGGAGGTGCAGATTGGCCATCGCCACCATGGTTTCCAAACGTCCCAGCGCATCGCGGGCCGAGTTTGCGTGGATGGTCGTCAGGGAGCCGTCATGGCCCGTATTCATCGCCTGAAGCATATCGAGCGCTTCGTCGCCCCGGACCTCACCCACGATGATCCGGTCCGGACGCATACGCAGACAGTTGATCATGAGTTGCCGCTGGAGCACGGCGCCCTTCCCCTCAATGTTGGGAGGACGGGTCTCCAAACGCACCACGTGGTCCTGGTGGAGCTGCAATTCTGCGGCGTCCTCGATGGTGATGATGCGTTCGCGGTTCGAGATGAAAGACGATAGAACATTGAGCAGGGTGGTCTTGCCCGCTCCCGTCCCTCCCGAGATCAGGACATTCAAGCGCGCATAAACACACCCGCGCAGGAGGGCCAACATTCCCGACGTGAGAGACTGATTGCGGAGCAGATCATCCACGGTCAGCGGATCCCGCCCGAATCGGCGAATCGACAGGCAGGCCCCGTCAATGGCCAGAGGCGGAATGATGGCGTTCACACGCGAGCCGTCGGCGAGGCGCGCATCCACCATGGGCGAGGACTCATCCACCCGGCGCCCCACGGCAGAAACAATGCGGTCAATGATGGCCATCAAGTGCGCTTCGTCCCGGAATTGCACCGTGGTCCGTTCCAAAAGCCCCCGCCGCTCAACGTACACGTCCTTGTAAGAATTCACCAGGATGTCCGAAATCGCGGGATCCTTCAGCAGCGGCTCGAGTGGGCCCAGCCCAAACACCTCGTCCAGGACTTCCTGCGCGACCTGCTCTCTTTCCTGCAGGGTCATCGGCGTGCTCTCCGTAGTCGCCAGACTCTCAACGATCTGGCCAACTTCGGCGCGCACGGCTTCGCGGCCCAGTTGGTTGATGCGCCCCAGATCCAACTTCTGGAGCAGTCGGCGATGAATGGCCCCCTTCACCTTGCCGAAATCGGTTTGACCAATTTGGATATCTGCCATCCGGCCCTCTTACTTTTTGGAAGAAAACAAGTCGAGGATTGATGCACGCTTCCCCGGGGCTTCCCGCGGGATGCCCGCGATGTCCGCCGCCATGTTACGAAATTTCTGAACCAGTTGATCGTTCTGCCCCCGTACAAGCGCCGTCCCCATGTTCACGGCTTTACTCACCTGTCGATAGTCATTCGGCAGGCGCACGGCGATGGGCATCTTCACCCGTTTTTCAAAAGCCTCCAGGGGTTCGTCATCGGCGCGATGCCAGCGGTTGGCGACGAGCCGAATGCGCTCCGAATCGATGCCCACGGAGCGCAGCAACGAAAGCTGGCGCTCCAGACTCCATAAGCTGGGGACGTTGGTCTCCGTCACCATGATCACCAGGCGAGCCAGACGCAGAACGGGTATCCACTCGGACGAGCACATGGAGCCGAGGTCGGCCACTGCAAAATCAAAACCAGTCTGGCCCACGTTAATCACGCGGGCCAGGGCCGTAGGAGTAATGCGGTCCCATTCATCGGCATGGGTAGCCCCGGCCAGCACCTGCACTCCGCTCTTGTGAACCGCCAGCAACCCGCTGAAAAGACGGCTGTCCAGCCGGTCGAGACTCTCCACGGCAGCGCGGAAGGAAAAACGGGTCTCCAAATCCAGCAGCAGGACCGCATGCCCCAGGGGGCGCCCGAAATCGAACAGCAANNGTGGTGGTGCCCACGCCGCCTTTGGCCCCCATGATGACCAGGAGTTTTTCCACGTCCGCCTGGGGCATGCCGCGCTGCTTGATCATCCGCTCCAGCATCTCCCGAAGCACCATCGGATCGATCGGTTGGGAAACGAACTCCCGTACCCCACTGCGCATGGCCTCCATGAGCAGGTCCGGGCTCGGTTCTTGAAACGTCGAGCAAGCCACGATACAAGCCGACGGATTTAGCCGGTTTAGCCGCGCCACAAAATCCAAGGGAGTCTTGACGTCACGCCCGATCTCCACCAACACAACGTCCGGGACAGCCGCTCGCGAGGTTGGACCATCACCCGCCATCAGGTCCCACTGCACGATGGGCTGCACCAACCCGGTCTGCTGCATTCTGGCCAGCAAAGCGGCGCTGCTCTTTGTATCTAAGCTGACAACACCTACCGTCAACATGGTTCGGATCCTTTCGTGCCTTCTTGACCCTTCCGCGCCGGCAGAATCGTGCCTATTCTATTTCTCACCTTTGGGCGTACCCTTCTTCGGTGGAAGGGGCGGCAGGAATGTCTCCGGGAAATTGGGCAGGGACGGTTGTTTCGAAGGTGAAGCCATGTGCACGATGCGCGGCGTCACCATCACCAGCAACTCATCCTCGCTCTTACTGATCGAACGACTCTTGAAAAACTTACCGAGAATGGGGAGATCCCCAAGGCCGGGAATTTTCGAAAACTGCTCGGTCACCTGGTTATTCACCAGACCGGCAATCACAAAACTCTGTCCGTCCTGCAAAATCATCTCGGACTCTACGCGTCGCGAGGCAATGGAGGGAATGGTGAACCCCTGGATGGTCAGGGCGTTCGTGTAGTCCAGGGAGCTCACTTCCGGAGCCACCTTCAGGTGAATCAGTCCGTCCGGCGTGATCACCGGTGTGAACACGAGTTTCACCCCGTATTCCCGGAACTGGATCGTAACCACGGGCACCCCGCCCGTCGAACCCTGGACGACCGGAAACGGAAACTGCCCGCCCGCCAGGAAACTCGCTTCTTTGCCCGTCTCCGCCAGCACATTGGGTTCCGCCAGGATTTGCAGCAGATTCTTGCCTTCCAACGCCTGGATGACAACACCCAAATTGATGTCGGGGCGAAAGATGAAGATATTCAGCAACTGGCCTAGCGTCATGGGCACACCGCTGGAACTGACCGCGGGGGTGCTGGTCTGGCTCGTTCCTCCGTTGATCGTGCTGTTGGCCTGCAGCGAAGGCGGCGAGTACTCCCCCGTGGTCGTAGTAAAAACCGTCTTGGCTGGCGAGGTGCTGAGTAGATTGGTGCCCAACTGGCTGAGCGTGGACCGGTCGACGTCGGCGAACTTCACCTCTAACAATACTTCCCCAGTGGTGGGCGCTAAAGGNNTTGCGATGACACACGGCCCGAAAGCGTCAACACGCCTCCCCGCGCCTCCACCCGGATGGGTTCGTCGGGCAATACTTGATGGATTTTCTCCGCCAACTCTGCCACGTCCAGGTCAACGAAGACGTCGAACGTCTGGCTCTGCCCCGTCTCATCCCAGAACACCAACGAGGCCGCGCCGGGCGCCTTGCCGTTGATCAGAATCTGGGTGGGACTTACCACCAAGGCGTCCAGCACCGCAGGGTCCGCCACCGACACCCGTTGAATGCGCGCGGGAGAGGTAATCACCAGCGAACGGCCGCCTAACAAATGCAGTACCTCGACCGACGGACTGGCCGAAGCCGCTTGCGGCCCTTCGGCCGTACCAGGCTGCCCTGCAAACGCCTCGGTCCGACGGAGACCGAGGCTCACCCCCGCCAGCAGCAGACCTGCTAGCAGCCCAACCGTCAGCTTCTGCCAAGTGCGATTCGTTTTCGAGACCTTCATGGGGCCGCCTAATTCGCTCAATTATCGGGGAAAGGTCAACGTTTCCACCTTGTCGCCGCGGATGACTTGCACCGTGTACGGGGGCGGCAGCGGGGGAGCGGCAGGCTTCGCCACTGCCTTGGGGGCCTGGGGTAACGG